>NZ_JBHWDU010000023.1:0-101659 GCF_042734825.1 Kitasatospora sp. NPDC059648
GTGCACGACTGGTGCACCGATCCCCGGCCGCGCCGCTCCGGCGGCGGTCCGGGTCTGCGGAGGGCGGCCCGTCAGGCCGGGTCCGCCACCTCGCGACCGGCGGCGAGGACCACCAGGCCGCCGAGGGCGGCGAGGCCCAGCAGGACGCCGGCGAAGACGGTGGCGCCGCTGGTCAGGCCCACCGCGTCGCTGAGGTATCCGGCCGAGACGGGCAGCAGGCCGGCCGGGACGTAACCGCCCACGTTGAGCGCGGCGTTGGCCTCGGCGAGGCGCTGCGGCGGGATGCCCGCGTTGAGCAGCGACAGCCCGCCGAGCTGGCCCATGCCCTGGCCGGCGCCGGCCAGCAGGGCGGCGAGGATGAGCACCGCCGCCGCCTCGGTGCGCACGGCGGCGGCCAGGGTGGCCATGCTCAGCGCGGTGGCCGCCGCGCCGGCGGTCAGGATGGTGCGGCGGCGCAGCTTCTGGACGGCGAACTGCACCCCGGTCGCGGCGAGGAACATCGCGAACGCCATGGCGCCGGCGACGATCCGGTCGGTGGTGCCGAGCAGGCCGGACAGCAGCGAGGGCCCGAGCGAGAGCACGAACGAGGTGGCGGTGATGCCGGGCGCGAACACCGCGATTCCCAGGGCGAGTTGGCGGCCGTTGCCGCGCGGGACGCCGGGCACCCGGACCCAGGGGCCCCGGCCGCGGCCCTCGGGGCGGCGCACCGGCATCCGCAGGACGACCAGCACCGCGCTGGCCAGGACCGCGGCCTCGACGACGAAGACGGTGGTGGTCGGTGCGGGCGCCAGCTCGGAGAGCACTCCGGCGAGCAGTGGGCCGAGCCCGGCGCCGAAGACCATCGCGCAGGAGGCCAGCAGGGCGGCGGTCCGCTTGCGCTCGGGGCCGGCCACGTCGGTGACCGCGGCCATCCCGGCGGAGACCACGGCGCCGACCGCGATGCCGGTGAACAGCCGCGCCACGATCAGCGCGGTGACGCCGGCGGCCGTCCCGAAGACCAGGCAGGCGGCAAGGCCGAGCGCCAGGGCGGGCAGGAGGACGGGTTTGCGGCCGAGCCGGTCGGAGGCCACGCCGGAAACCAGCAGCGAGCCGATCAGGCCGACGATGTAGAAGGCGAAGACCACGGTCAGGGTGCCCTTGGAGAAGCCGATGTCGTGCTGCCACAGCACGTACAGGGGGGTGGCGGCGTTGGAGAGCACGAAGACGGCGGTGACCGGCCAGGCGGCCAGCCAGATCCACCACAGGGGGGCGCTGGCGGTGGCCGGTGCGGTGGCCGGTGTGGTGGCCGGTGCGGTGGCGCGCTGGTCCGGGGCCGGTGCGGCGGGCTGGACGGGGGCGGTCCGGGTCGCGGGCATGACTGTTCCCTCCCGAGGTGCGCTGCGGGGCCGCAGCAGTACGAGTCGAGTCGAACTTAGCATGCAGTACGATTGGAGTCGTACTGATTGTTGATGCCGAGTCACGGCGCCTGGGCGTTGTGAAAGCCGTGGAAACGTGAGGAGTTGAGGAGATGACCAGGCCTGTGACCACGACCGGTGCGCCCGCCGTGAAGGTGCTCCCCGAGCCGTCCGACCTGCCCGCGCCGCTGCCCGAGCCAGGCGTCGACGAGCTGCGGCTGGAGACCGTCCTCGGTGCGCTCAGCGACCCGCTGCGGCTGACCATCGTCCGCAAACTGCTGCTGGAGTCCGAGGACTTCGACCACTCCTGCGGCTGGTTCGGGCTCAACCGGCCCAAGTCCTCGCTCACCCACCACTTCAAGGCGCTGCGGGAAGCGGGGATCACCCGGCAGCGCCAGTACGGGCTGGAGCGGCGCAGCCACGTGCGGGTCGAGGACCTCGATGCCCGCTTCCCCGGGCTGCTCGGCCTGGTGGCCGCCTGGACCCCGCAGGGCTGACCCGCCCCGCCGCGGGCGTCGCTTCGGGGCGCCGGTGCGGTCGCGGGGTGCCCGCGCGGCTTCGGCTGCCAGCGCGGCGTGCCTCCGGGGCGGGGTGCGGGATCATGGGTGGGTATCCCTGACCTCGTTTGCCGAAGGACCCCGACCGTGGCCCAGATCGTCCTCTTCCACTCCGCGCACGGCCTGAGCCCGGCCGTGCACGGCGCCGCCGACCGGCTGCGCGCCGCCGGGCACACCGTGCACACGCCGGACCTGTTCGAGGGCCGCACCTTCGACGACTCCGAGGCCTCCCGGGCCTACCAGGAGGAGGCCGGCGGCGGGGACGAGCTGCTGCGGCGCGCGGTGGCCGCCTCCGCCCCGCTGTCCGAGGGCGGGCTGGTGTACGCCGGGATCGGGCTCGGCGGCGCGATCGCGCAGAACCTGGCGCTGGCGGACGAGAAGGCGCGCGGACTGCTGCTCCTGCACGGCACCTCGGACCTGCGCGAGGACGCGGTGACCGGCGTCCCGGTGCAGCTGCACATGGCGGAGCCGGACCCGTACGAGCCGGAGGACTGGTTGAACGCGTGGTACCTGCGGATGCGGCGGGCGGGTGCGGAGGTCGAGGTGCACCGCTACCAGGGCGCCGGGCACCTGTTCACCGACCCGGACCTGGACGACTACGACGCGGAGGCGGCGGAGCGGGCCTGGGCGGCGGCGCTGGACTTCCTGGCGGACCTGGAGGAGTAGCGGGGGACGGCTGCGGGTCTGCGCCGGGGCCCGGCCGCCGGGTTCGGCCGGCCTCTTGCGGCCGGGCCCTCACCGCCGGGCCCTCACGGCGGGCTCGTGCGGCCGGGCCGGACCGCGGCGGGGGAGGGTCTGGCTGTAGACGACGCTGGTGGTGGTGGAGCCGAAGCCGGCCAGGGAGTCGACCAGGGTCTCCAGGTGCTCCATGGAGGTCGCGGCGATCTTGAGGGTGTAGCAGTCGTCGCCGGTGGTGCGCAGGCACTCCAGGATCTCGCGGCGCCGGGCGAGCAGCTCGTGCAGCGGCTGGTGGCGGTTGCCCGGGTACTTCAGCCGGACGACGGCGAGCACCGGGTAGCCGACCTTGGCCAGGTCGACGGTGGCGTGGTAGCCGGTGATGACGCCCAGCGACTCCAGGTTCCGCACCCGCTCGGTGGTGGCGGAGGGGCTCAGGTTGACGCGTCGGCCCAGCTCGCTGAGGGAGATCCGGGCCTCCTGCTGGAGCTGCTCGATGATCGCCCAGTCGGTCTCGTCGAGATTCACGGTCATCCGGCGACATTACCGCGAGATCCGTGGCGAACGGCGGCTTCCACCGGGAGGATCGGGTTCCGTGCGCGATGCGCCCGGGAATAGCCTCGTGGCATGCAACTTGGCGTCAACGTACCGAACTTCGGGCCCGGAACCGACCCCGGCCTGCTGCGCGACTGGGCGTGGGTGGTCGAGGGTCTCGGGTTCGACCTGCTGATGGTGTCCGACCACGTCGTCGTGACGGCGGACGTGGCCGAGCGCTACCCGGAACCCTTCTACGACCCCTTCGCGACGCTGTCCTGGCTCGCGGGAGTGAGCGACGGGCGGCTGCGGCTGGGTACGACCGTCCTGGTGCTGCCGTACCGGAACGCGCTGCTGGTGGCGCGGATGGCCAGCAGCCTGCACCGGCTCAGCGGCGGTCAGTTCGTGCTCGGCGTCGGCGTCGGCTGGGCGCGGCAGGAGTTCGAGGCGCTCGGAGTACCGTTCGGTGCGCGGGGGCGGCTGACGGACGAGTACCTGCGGGCCGTACGGGAGGCCTGGGCGAAGCAGGGCGAGGGCGCCGCCGCCCCCGTGTGGGTCGGCGGCCACAGCGCGGCGGCGATCCGACGGGCGGTGGAGTTCGGTGACGCCTGGCACCCGCTGCGGCTGCCCGTGGACCGGATGCGGGCGGTGCTGGAGAACCACGACCTGCCCGGCTTCGCGCCGCGGATCGCGCTGCGGCTGACGGACGAACCGGTGCACGACGCGGACCGGCCCGCCGGGGTCGGTGACCTGGACCAGGTCCTGGCAGACCTGCGGGAACTGCGCGGACTCGGGGCCGAGGCCGTGGTGCTGGACCCGTACCACGCCGACCCGGAGGAGACCCGCCGGCCCGAGACCGCGTGGCGGGCGCTGACGGCGGTGTCCGAGGCCTGGAGGAGGGCATCGTGATCACGCAGGCTGACGAGGCGCTGCTGCGCCGTGCGATCGGGATCGCCGCGCGGGCCGTGGAACTCGGCGACGCACCGTACGGCTCGCTGCTGGCCGGAGCGGACGGGACGGTGCTGGCCGAGGCGCACAACACCGTCCGGCGGGACGACGACATCACGGCGCACCCGGAGCTCAAGCTCGCCCGCTGGGCCGCCCGGGCGCTCGACGGGGAGGCGGCCGCGCGGACCACGCTGTACACCAGCTGCCAGCCGTGCGGCATGTGCGCGGGGGCGCTGGTCCGCTCGGGCATCGGGCGGGTGGTGTACGCGCTGGCGACCGAGCAACTGGTCGAACTCAACCCGGCTTCGGGCGCGTGGCCGGTGGTGGCGCACGACGGGCCGGCGCTGTTCGACGAGGCGAGGGGGCCGATCGAGGCGTACTACCGGGAGGGCTGAGCGCGGTCCGCCGTCACCGGATGACACCGCCGCCGCGCGGGAAGTCGACCACAGGGCCGGCTCGGTGGGCCACTGCTTGCCCTGCGGGGGCGGGAGTTGACCCTCACGTGACGTGAGGTCCTACCGTCTCGGGGCATGGAGATCGTGGTTCATGACACGGCGAGCGCGATGCTCGAACTGCTGCGGCGACCGGTCGGCGAGCGGGCCGACGCGTTGCGGGAGGTGTACCGGCCGCTGGAGGACGTGATGTCCCGGGTGATGGGGCCGGTGGACCTGGTGGCGATGCACCAGGCGATGGGAAGCGGCTTCCGGCTCGACCGGGACGACGAGCGGTACCTGCCCGCGGTGCGGCGGATGCAGGAGGAGGGGGTGTGGAGCAGGGTCGAGGAGTCGGTCCGGGCCGCGTGGCAGCGGATCGACGCCGCGGTGCCGGGCGTGCGGCACGCCGACACGGTGCACGTGGTGCTGGTGCTCGGCAACCCGGACGACGAGCACCTGACCGTCCGCAGCGGCGGCTACTTCGGGATGGGCGGGATCCCCGGGGCGATCCAGCTGGTGATGTGGCCGACCGGCACGAGCCTGGCGAAGATCGGGCACGCCGCGGCGCACGAGGTCCACCACAACGTGCGGTACGCCAACGTGGTGTGGGACCCGGCGACGGTCACCGTCGGGGAGCAGGTCGTGGCGGAGGGCCTGGCCGAGGCCTTCGTGCGGGAGCTGGCGGGGGAGGACGCCCTGGGCCCGTGGTCGACGACGCTCACCGGCCCCGAGCTGGACGGCGCGTACGAGCGGATCACGGCGGCGATCGACGTCGCGGGGATGGGGAAGCTGCCGCCGTACGTCTTCGGGGACGCGACCGCGCTGCGGATGGGGCACGAGCCGGTCGGGCTGCCGGACTTCGCCGGGTACGGGGCCGGGCTGCGGATCGCCGACGCGCACCTGGCGGCCTCGGGGCTGACCGCCGCGCAGAGCGTGGCGCTGCCGGTGGGCGAGGTCCTGGCCAACGCGGGGGTGCCGACCGGGGCGTGAGGGGGAGACGGGTCGGTCGGCGGGGCGCGCGAGGGGACGCCCCGCCGGTCGGCCCGGGCCTGAGCGCCGGAGGCGTGAGCACCGGGGCTGCAGGCCCGGGCCCGGGCGCTTCGCCAGTGCTTCACCCCCGCCGGGCCGGTGCTCGGCGGGGGTGAAGTGCCGTGGGGGTGGGGCCGGTCAGTGCGGGGAGCCGGAGGGGGTGGTGCTCGGGGCGTCGGTGGTGCTTCCGGTGGTGCTCGGGTCGGGCTTGGTGACCGGGTCGGGGATGTCGGCCATCGGCAGGGACTTCTTGGGCGTGCCGCGCAGGGCTCCGTTCATGGCGTCCCGCCAGATCGGGCCGGGGCCGTCGGCGCCGAACACCTCGGTGCGGGTGTGCCCGTTGATGCTGATGTTGCGCATCTCGACGCCGCCGGCCGGGCCGCCGAGCCAGACGGCGGTGGCCAGCTGCGGGGTGTAGCCGTTGAACCAGGCGGCCCGCTTGTGGTCCGAGGTGCCGGTCTTGCCGGCGATCTGCCGGTTGTCCTCCAGGTGGAGCGTCGCGCCGGTGCCGCCGTTCTCGGTCACGCCGTTCAGGACGGTGTTCATCTCCTGTGCCGTCGTCTCGGAGAAGGCCTTCTCGCAGCGGCCGGCCGGGACGGGGACGTCCTTGCCGTCGACGGTGGTGATCCTGTTGATGGCGATCGGGGCGCAGTGGGTGCCCTCGGCGGCGAAGGTGGCGTACACGCTCGCCATGGTCAGCGGGCTCATCTCCTCCACGCCCAGGGCCATCGCGGGGACCTCCTCCAGCGGTTTGCCGCTGGCCTTGGCGGTGATGCCGAGCTTGTTGGCCATCTGCTTGACCGCGCAGAGGCCGATCTCCTGCTCCATCTCGACGAAGTAGGTGTTGACCGACAGGGCCATCGCCTGCTTCAGCTGGTACGGGCCCTTCTCGCTCGCCGACTCGTTGGGCACCATGGTCCTGGGCCTGCCCTCGTTGCGCCAAGTGCCCTCGCAGGTCTTCATGGTCGGGTACTCCATCGTGTTCGGCGCCTTGTACTCCTGGGTCGGCGGCAGGCCCGCCTCCAGCGCCGCGGCCGCGACGACCGGCTTGAAGGTGGAGCCGGGCTGGAAGCCGTTGCCGCCGCCCATCGCGGCGTCGACGTTGAGGTTGACGACGGTCTGGTTCCTGGTCGTGTCCAGGCCGTACGGGCGGGTCTGGGCCATGGCGAGGATCTTGCCGGTGCCCGGTTCGACCATGCTGGCGGCGGCGGAGACGGTGTCGGTGACCAGCACGTTGCTGCTCACCGCGTTCTGGGCGGCGGCCTGCTTGTCCGGGTCCAGCGTGGTGTAGATGTTCAGGCCGCCGGTGTCCCACAGCTTCTTGCGGTCGTCGGCGGACTTGCCGAAGGCCGGGTCCTGCTTGACCACGTGGCGGACGTAGTCGCAGAAGAAGCCCATGCCGGCCTGGGCGGTGATGCAGCCGTTCTGCGGGTCCTTGTACTTCAGACCCAGCGGGGCGGCCTTCGCCTCCTTCGCCTGGTCGGCGGTGATGTGCTTGTTCTCCAGCATCTTGTCGATGACGGTGTCCCGGCGCTTCTGCGCGGCCTGCGGGTGCAGCTTCGGGTCGTACTGCGACGGGTTCTGGACCAGGCCGGCGAGGGTGGCGGCCTCGGCGACGGTCAGGTCCTTGTTGCTCTTGCCGAAGTAGCGCTGGGAGGCGGCCTCCACGCCGTAGGCGCCGTTCCCGTAGTACGTGATGTTGAGGTAGTTGGTGAGGATCTGGTCCTTGGTCAGGTCCTCCTCCAGCTTGATCGCGACCTTGAGCTCCTGGATCTTGCGGCCCAGGGTCTTGCGCTGGGCCTCCAGGACCGCGTCCTTGTTGTCGCCGGCCTTCTCCACGTTGACGTTCTTCACGTACTGCTGGGTGAGGGTGGAGGCGCCCTGGGCGGCGGTGCCACTCTCCGCGTTCTTGCCCAGTGCGCGGAGGACACCCTTGAGGTCGACTGCGCCGTGCTCGTAGAACCGGGCGTCCTCGATGTCGACCTGGGCGTGCCGCATGTACGGAGACATCTGGTCCGGGGCGAGGACGGTGCGGTCGCGTTCGTAGACCTTCGCGATCAGGCCGCCCTTGGCGTCGAAGATCTGGGTCGCCTGGGTGAGGGGCGGGGTCCTGAAATCGTCGGGAATGTCGTCGAAGCCCTCCGCCGTGCTCTTGGCGGTCAGTCCGATGCCACCGGCGACGGGCAGGGCGAGGCCCGCCAGCAGCACGCCGGACACCACACTCACACCCACGAACGTCGCACCGGAGCGGGCCAGCCGGAGCGGCTGCCTGCGGGGCGGGCGGGGCTCGGCGGCGGTGCCGTCGGAGGAATTCCGTATCGGAGAGGGATTCGATTTCATTTCGGAATGCTAACCGTTGGTCCTTGCGGGGCGAACGGTTTTTCGGTCGCGAGTGTCACGGGTTTGCAACAGGTGCGGAAGTGCGATTCGAAGCAGTTGGATGTATGCGAACTGAATGAATTCAGGGGAATCTGGAATTCTGCTGGATCCGCACTCGCCGAGGCCCCCGCGCCGAGTGCGTCGCCCCTCCCCTTCCGTGGCCCGACATCACGTTGATGCGGTGAGCGGGGCGAAACGTTGCACCGGGGCTGACGGCGGGCTGGGGCACGATGGGGGCGTGGCAGAGCGGAGATGCGAGTACGCACCGGCGGGGTCGCTGCCGGGGTTGTTGCAGCGCGGGCGGGGCCTGGGCGCGCTGATGGCGGCGGAGGATCCGGGGGCGGCTGCCGAGCTGGTGTACGGGTGCGTCCGCTGGGAGTGGCGTTGGGATCCGCAGGCTGATGAGCGGGACGTCTATCTCGCCCGGCTGATCCGGGATCTGGAGTTGCCGCTCGGGCCGGTGGTCGAGGTGCTGTCCGGGAGCGAGGCCGCCCGCGGGCGGGCCACCCGGGTGCTGGAGCTGTTGGCGCTCGGCGGTTCGGTGGAAGCCCGGGAGGCGCTGGGGGCGCCCGCCGCGGGAGAGCGCGAAGGGGCTGGGGAGTGTTCGGCGGCGGAGGGCCTCGTTCCGGTGCCGGTCGAGCGCGGCGGGGAGCGGGACGTCGCGGCTCTCGTCGCCGAGCTGGAGCAGGGCTGGGTGGACCGGGCCTGGTGCGGCCCGATGCGCCTGGCGCGCGAGTTGTCGCGGTTCGGTCCCGAGGCGGCGGGCGCGGTCTCGCTGCTGCGCCGGTTCTGGTTGCAGACGCCCCACTCGTCCGAGCGGCCCGCGTACCTGGAGGCGCTGGCGGCGCTGGGGTCGGCCGGAACGGCGGAGGCGTACGTCGAGTCGCTCTGGGACTGCGAGGCGGCCGCCCGTCTCCTGGGCGTCGAGCACGCCCCGGACCGGCCCGAGGTGAGGCGGCGGCTGGCGTCCCTCCGGGACGATCCGATCGAGGAGCCGGAGGTGCGGGAGGCCGCGGGGGTGCGGCTCTCGGGGGGAGAGGCGGGCTAGAGTGGACGGGTGAACGTGTGAGTGATGGTCCGGACCCCGAGAGGTGTTCCGGGCCACATCCATTTCCAGGGGAAACTCCTGTGACCCGCACGTTCGCCGGCCCACCAGAACAGCACCAGAGCCTTCGGAGGCCCCGCCTTGAGCGACCAGCCGTTCGCGCATCTGCACGTCCACACCGAGTACTCGATGCTGGACGGTGCTGCCCGGCTGAAGCAGATGTTCAAGGAGGTCGAGCGGCTGGGCCAGACCCATGTCGCGATGACCGACCACGGGAACATGTACGGCGCCGCCGAGTTCCACAAGCAGGCGACCGCCGCGGGGATCACCCCGGTGATCGGCATCGAGGCGTACGTCGCGCCCGAGTCCCGGTCGAACACCAAGCGCATCCTGTGGGGCCAGCCGCACCAGAAGAAGGACGACGTCTCGGCGTCCGGTGCGTACACCCACAAGACCATCTGGGCCCGGAACAAGGAGGGCCTGCACAACCTCTTCAAGCTGACCTCGCGCTCGTACGCCGAGGGCTGGCTGGTGAAGTGGCCCCGGATGGACAAGGAGCTGATCTCCGAGCTGTCCGGCGGCCTGATGGCCACCACCGGCTGCCCGTCGGGCGAGGTGCAGACCCGGCTGAGGCTGGGACAGTTCGACGAGGCCGTGAAGGCCGCCGCGGACTACCAGGACATCTTCGGCAAGGAGAACTACTTCCTGGAGCTGATGGACCACGGCCTCGACATCGAGAAGCGGGTCCGCGACGGACTGCTGGAGATCAGCAAGAAGCTGAACATCCCCCCGGTGGTCACCAACGACTCGCACTACACCACCGAGGCCGACGCCGCCGCCCACGACCTGCTGCTCTGCGTGCAGACCGGCAAGAACCTCTCGGACCCGGACCGCTTCCGCTTCGACGGCACCGGCTACTACATCAAGTCCGCCGCCGAGATGTACGCGCTGGACTCCTCGGACGCCTGGCAGGAGGGCTGCCGCAACAGCCAGCTGCTGGTCGCCTCCCGGGTCGACACCGAGGGCATGTTCCAGTTCAAGAACCTGATGCCCCGCTTCCCGATCCCGGAGGGCTTCGAGTCCGAGGCGGACTTCTTCAAGTCCAAGGTCTGGGAGGGCATGGACTGGCGCTTCCCGAACGGGTACGACGAGGAGCACAGGAAGCTCGCCGAGTACGAGATGGACACCATCATCCAGATGGGGTTCCCGGCGTACTTCCTCGTGGTCGCCGACTTCATCATGTGGGCCAAGAGCCAGGGCATCGCGGTGGGCCCCGGCCGTGGTTCGGCGGCCGGCTCGCTGGTCGCGTACGCGATGGGCATCACCGACCTCGACCCCATCCCGCACGGCCTGATCTTCGAGCGCTTCCTCAACCCCGAGCGCATCTCCATGCCCGACGTCGACATCGACTTCGACGAGCGCCGGCGCGGTGACGTGATCCGCTACGTGACCGAGAAGTGGGGATCCGACAAGGTCGCCATGATCGTCACGTACGGCACCATCAAGGCGAAGGCCGCCATCAAGGACTCCTCCCGGGTCCTCGGCTACCCGTACGCGATGGGCGACCGGATCACCAAGGCGATGCCGCCGGACGTCATGGGCAAGGGCATCCCGCTGTCCGGCATCACGGATCCGAGCCACCCGCGCTACAGCGAGGCGGGCGAGATCCGCGGGCTGTACGAGAACGACCCGGACGTGCGGAAGGTCATCGACACCGCGCGCGGCATCGAGGGCCTGATCCGCCAGCCCGGCGTGCACGCGGCCGGCGTCATCATGTCCGCGGAGCCGCTGACCGACCACATCCCGGTCTGGACCCGGCACACCGACGGCGTCACCATCACGCAGTTCGACTACCCCACCTGTGAGGGCCTCGGCCTTCTCAAGATGGACTTCCTCGGCCTGCGCAACCTGACGATCATGGACGACGCCGTCAAGGCGATCGAGAAGAACAAGGGCATCAAGATCAACCTTCTTGAGCTGCCCCTGGACGACAAGCCCACGTACGAACTCCTCGCCCGCGGCGACACGCTGGGTGTGTTCCAGCTCGACGGCGGGCCGATGCGCTCGCTGCTGCGGCTGATGAAGCCCGACAACTTCGAGGACATCTCCGCCGTCCTCGCGCTGTACCGACCGGGCCCGATGGGCGTCAACTCCCACACGAACTACGCGCTGCGCAAGAACGGGCAGCAGGAGATCACCCCGATCCACCCGGAGCTGGAGAAGCCCCTGGAGGAGGTGCTCCGGCCCACCTACGGCCTGATCGTCTACCAGGAGCAGGTGCAGAAGGCCGCGCAGATCCTGGCCGGCTACTCGCTCGGCCAGGCGGACCTGCTGCGCCGCGCGATGGGCAAGAAGAAGAAGGAGATCCTGGAGGCGGAGTTCGTCCCCTTCCAGAAGGGCTGCCGCGAGCGCGGCTACTCCGACGCGGCCATCCAGGCGGTGTGGGACGTCCTGGTGCCCTTCTCCGGCTACGCGTTCAACAAGGCGCACACCGCCGGGTACGGGCTGGTCTCGTACTGGACGGCGTACCTCAAGGCCAACTACCCGGCCGAGTACATGTCCGGGCTGCTCACCTCCGTCAAGGACGACAAGGACAAGTCGGCGGTCTACCTCAACGAGTGCCGCAAGATGGGCATCCAGGTGCTGCCGCCGGACGTCAACGAGTCGGACTCCGACTTCACGCCGCACGGCAGCGACACCGTCCGGTTCGGCCTGACCGCCATCCGCAACGTCGGCGGGCCGGTCGTCGAGTCGATGATCCGCACCCGGAAGGCCAAGGGGAAGTTCAGCTCCTTCCCGGACTTCCTGGAGAAGGTGGAGTCCGTGGTCTGCAACAAGCGGACCGTCGAATCGCTGATCAAGGCCGGGGCGTTCGACTCGCTCGGGCACACCCGCAAGGGCCTGAGCGCGCAGTTCGAGCCGATGATCGACAACGTCGTCGGGGTGAAGCGCAAGGAGGCCGAGGGGCAGTTCGACCTCTTCGGCGGCGACGCCACCTCGGACGAGCCCGGCTTCGGGCTGGACGTCGTCTTCTCCGAGGAGGAGTGGGAGAAGTCCTTCCTGCTCACCCAGGAGCGGGAGATGCTCGGCCTGTACGTCTCCTCGCACCCGCTGCACGGCATCGAGCACGTGCTCGCCGACAAGTCGGACTGCGCGGTCGCCGACCTCGCCGACCGGCCGGACGGCACGATCGTCACCATCGGCGGCATCATCTCCGGCCTCCAGCGGAAGATGACCAAGCAGGGCAACGCCTGGGCGATCGCCACCGTCGAGGACCTGGCGGGCTCCATCGACTGCATGTTCTTCCCGGCCAGCTACCAGCTGGTCTCCTCCCAACTGGTCGAGGACGCCGTGGTGTTCGTGCGCGGCAAGCTCGACAAGCGGGAGGACGTGCCGCGGCTGATGGGCATGGAGCTGTCCGTCCCGGACCTGTCGAACGCCCACGCCGAGGCGCCGATCACCATCAACATCCCGAGCGGGAAGGTCACCCCGCCGCTGGTCGCCCGGCTCAGCGAGGTGCTGACCCACCACAAGGGCACCACCGAGGTGCGGGTGCGGCTGGAGGGCCGCACCAAGACGACGGTGCTGCGGCTGGACCGGCACCGGGTGAAGTCGGACCCGGCCCTGTTCGGTGACCTGAAGCAGCTGCTCGGGCCGAGCTGCCTGGCCGGCTAGCGGGTGGGGAAGGGGCCCGGGGGCTGCGCGCGCCCCGGGCCCCTCGGGTGTTCAGGCGCCGCTGCCGAGGCCCGGGGGGACGGCCGTGTGCAGGGCCGAGACGAAGGCGGAGATGGCCGGGTGGGAGCCCGCCCCCGCCCGGAAGGCGGCGCGGGTGCGGCGGTACATCGGCAGGCGGGTGAGGACCACGCCGGGCGGGGGCTGGGCGGTGCCGAGGTGCGGGACCAGGGCGACGCCCTGTCCCGCCGCGACCAGGGCGAGCACGGTGGTGAAGTCGTCGATCTGGTGCCGGATCCGGGGAGCGAAGCCGACGGCCTCGCAGGCCCGTACGGCCATGGTGTGGCAGAGGGTGCCGGGCGGGGACGTGATCCACGGCGCGCCGCGCTGCTCGGCGACCGTCCCCGGGGTGCGGGCGGCCAGGTACATCGGCTCGGTGAAGACCGGGCGGGTCACCGCGAGGCCCGGTTCCGGCTCGGCCGGGACGAGGTCGTACTCGTGGACCAGCGCCACGTCCAGCTCGCCCGCGCGCAGCGCCGCGCCGACGCCCGCCGGGTCGACCTCGGTGACCATCGGCTCCAGCGCCGGGTGCCAGGCGGCCAGGCCGCCGAGCACCGCCGGGATGATCGCGCGGGCCGCCGAGGGGTAGGTGCCGATCCGCAGCGGGCCGGCCAGTCCCCGCCTGGCGTGGGCGAGTTCCGCACCCGCCTGCTCCAGCAGGGCGAGCACGGACTCGGCGTGGCGGACCAGGCCCAGCCCGGCCGGGGTGAGGGCGACCCGCCGCCCGGTGCGCTCCAGCAGCGGGACGCCGGCCTCCTTCTCCAGGACGGACAGCTGCTGGGAGACCGCCGAGGGGCTGAAGGACAGCGCCTCGGCGACGGCCGCGATGGTGCCGAGGTGGGCGAGTTCGCGCAGCAGGCGCAGGCGTCGGACGTCGAGCATCGGCTCAGCTTACGAGAAGCGTCGGAAATGTGAACTGGACCTGGGTGATCAGCGGGCCGCAGGATCAATGGCATGGAACTCAAGGGCATCTACGTCCCCCTGATCACCCCCTTCACCGCCGACGGCGGCGTCGCCCTCGACGCGCTGGAGAAGCTCGCGTACGAGGTCCTGGACGCCGGGGCGGCCGGCCTGGTCGCGCTCGGCACCACCGGCGAGCCCGCCGCACTGACCGCCGAGGAACGGGACGCGGTGGTGGACGTCACCGCGGCCGTCTGCGCGGACCGCGGGGCACAGCTGGTCGTGGGTGCCTCCGGCGGCGACACCCGGGCCGTCGGCGAGGCGCTGGCCGCGCTCGGCGAGCGGGTGCCGGGGGCGGCGGCGCTGGTCACCACGCCGGCCTTCGTCCGGGCGGGGGAGGCCGGGACGGTCGCCCACTTCGGGGCGCTGGCCGCGAGCAGCCCGCTGCCGCTGGTCGTCTACCACATCCCCTACCGCACCGGTCAGCAGCTCTCCACCGCCGCGGTGCGCGAACTGGCCGCGATCGAGGGCGTGGTGGGCGTCAAGTACGCGACCGGCGGACTGGACCAGTCGGCCGCCGAGCTGCTCGCCGACACCCCGGCCGGGTTCGCGGTGCTGACCGGTGAGGACGCGTTCCTGGCACCGATGCTGGCGCTCGGCGCGGCGGGCGGCATCCTGGCCTCCGCGCACCTCGCGACCGGCCGGTTCGTCGAGCTGTACGAGGCCTGGCGGGCCGGGGAGGTCGAGCGGGCCCGGGCGCTGGGGCACCGGCTGACCGCGCTGGCCCTGTCCGCCTTCACGGCGCCCAACCCGGCGGTGACCAAGGGCGTGCTGCACGCCCAGGGCCGGATCCCGACCCCGGACGTGCGGTTGCCGCTGCTGCCGGCCGGGGAAGCAGAGGTCGCGGCCGCGCTGGCCCTCGCAGGCGGTCTGGACCACTAAGACCGGACCCGGGGCCGTCCGGGGGCCCTCTCACAGCGTGGAACAGAAGGCCACCCGGCCCGCATGACAAGGCATGATGGGCAGAGTGCGGCGGTAGTCAGCACTATTCAGAGGAGTAGTCGGAATGAAGATCGGCATTGTCGGGGCCACCGGCCAGGTCGGCGGCGTGGTCCGCGAGATCCTGGCTGAGCGCGCTGGACTTCCTGGTGGAATCGGCCCGGTGGAGCAGCTGCGGCTGTTCGCCTCGGCCCGTTCGGCCGGGCGCACGCTGCCCTGGCAGGGCACCGAGGTCACCGTCGAGGACGCGGCCACGGCCGACTACACCGGCCTGGACATCGTGATCTTCTCGGCAGGCGGCTCCACCTCCAAGGCCCTGGCTCCCAAGGTTGCCGCGGCCGGTGCCGTCGTCATCGACAACTCCTCCGCCTGGCGCCGCGACCCCGAGGTCCCGCTGGTCGTCTCCGAGGTCAACCCGGAGGCCGTCGCCGACCGGCCCAAGGGCATCATCGCCAACCCCAACTGCACCACCATGGCCGCCATGCCCGTGCTGCGCCCGCTGCACGAGGAGGCGGGGCTCGCCGCCCTGGTCGTCTCCACCTACCAGGCCGTCTCCGGCAGCGGCGTGGCCGGGGTGGCCGAGCTGCAGGAGCAGGCCGCCAAGGTCGTGGACGGTGCCTCCGCGCTCGCCCACGACGGCTCCGCGGTCGAGTTCCCCGAGCCCAAGGTCTACCAGCGGCCGATCGCCTTCAACGTGGTGCCGCTGGCCGGCTCCGTCGTCGAGGACGGCTCCAACGAGACCGACGAGGAGCAGAAGCTGCGCCACGAGAGCCGCAAGATCCTCGGGATCCCCGCGCTCAAGGTCGCGGGCACCTGCGTGCGCGTCCCGGTCTTCTCCGGCCACTCGCTGCAGATCAACGCCCGCTTCGAGCGCCCGATCAGCCCCGAGCGGGCCGTCGAGCTGCTCACCGGCGCCCCCGGCGTCGAGCTGTCCGAGATCCCCACCCCGCTCCAGGCGGCCGGTCGGGACCCGAGCTACGTCGGCCGCATCCGGGTCGACGAGACCGTGGAGAACGGCCTGTCGCTGTTCGTCTCCAACGACAACCTGCGCAAGGGCGCCGCGCTCAACGCCGTCCAGCTGGCCGAGCTGGTCGCGAAGGAGCTCAGGGGCTGACCCGGGTCGACCCCGCGTGACGTTTGGCGGGCCCCGTCGTTGAACGGGGCCCGCCTTCGTGTCCCTTTGCGACTCGTTGGGGCGGCTGTTGCGGGACCGGGACATCCCCCGAGGTTCGGCGCTCGAACCGTGGGGAAAAGGTGACCCAACGATCGGGCGGTCACGGGGGCCCCTCACCCCACACGTTCGGACGACGGGCGGACCGCCCACCCAGACCGACCTTCGAGGGCGAGCGAAAAGAGGTGCGCAGATGGACCGCTGTGTCGTCCTGGTGGATGCCGGGTACCTGTTGGGCGCCGCCGCCAGCCTGCTCGCCGGTGACCCCTCCCGCTCCAAGGTCACCGTCAACCACACCGCGCTGATCAGCGCCCTGCGGGAACGCGCCGAGGCCGAGACCGGGTTGCCCCTGCTGCGGATCTACTGGTTCGACGCGGCCCCCGACCGCCGCCCGATGCCCGAGCACCGGCGGCTGCGCGTGCTGCCCCGGGTCACCGTACGGTTGGGCGCCCTCACCCGGGCCGAGGGGCGCTGGGTGCAGAAGGGCGTGGACGCCGCGATGCACGCCGAGCTCTCCGAACTCGCCCGCAACCGGGCCTGCGCCGACGTCGTGCTGATCACCGGCGACGGCGACCTGCTGCCCGGGATGATGACCGCCAAGGAGCACGGCGTGGCCGTGCACCTGTGGGCGCTGCAGGCCGCCGACGGTGACTTCAACCAGTCCGAGGACCTGGTCGGCGAGGCCGACGAACGGCGGGTGCTGGACCGCGAGTGGATCGAGGCGTCCTTCTCGCTGCGCGACCACTCCACCGTGTTCCCCGCCCCCGGCGCGGGCGGCGCCCGGCAGGAGATCGCCAAGATCCTCGCCGCCCCGCCCGCGTCCCTGCCCAGCGTGGTGCCCCCGGTCGTACGGCCGGCCGCCGCGGCGGTGCCCGAGGAGCCCGCCCCCGACGGGCGGCCGCAGCCGGCGGCGGCGCTGCGGGTGGTGCCCACCCCCAAGGACCTCGCCGGGCGGGTCTCGGCCGTCACCCCGATCAGTCCGGCGGCGGCCCTGAGCGGTGGCGGGCACGCCAACGGGCACGCCAACGGCCACGCGGCGGGCGGCCAGTCGGCCAACGGCCACGCCGTGGGCGGCCCGGTGCTGCGCTGGTCCTCCGACCGGGGCTGGGTCGACCGGCCCGCCCCCGAGCCCTCCGTCACCGCCGGGGACGGCCTGCCGACGCTGGCCCAGCTGACCACCGCCGAACAGCGCTGGGCCGACCGGGAGGAGGACATCACCACCATCGGTGGTGACGCCCACGAGGTCGGCCAGGTCTTCGCCCGGCGCTGGAGCGAGCGGCTCGGCGACCCCGAACGGCTCACCGTGCTCTGGCCCGACTACCCCCGCATCCCGCACCGGGTCGACGGTGAGCTGCTGCGCTACGCGGCCCGCTTCGGGCTGCTCGCGCACAAGGACGACCAGATCGACGAACACGACCGCTACGCCATCCGGGCGGGCTTCTGGAAGGAACTCGCGCTCCGGGTGCCGGGCGGCTCGATGGTGGTGGACGACTGACCGCCGGCGGCGCCGCGCCGCTCGGCCAGGGGGCCTGCGACCAGGCCCCCTTGTCCGGTTCGCCCGTGTGAGCGCGTAAAGTCTCCGGTCGTGAACGAGACGGCCGGGCCAGCACCCCAGGACACCCCGCCGTGCGTCGCCGTACGCGACCTGGTCAGGACCTACCGCAGTGGGCGCGGCGCCGCCGCCACCGAGATCCGGGCCAACGACGGGATCAGCCTGACCGTCCGGCAGGGCGAGATCTTCGGGCTGCTCGGACCGAACGGCGCCGGGAAGTCCACCCTGGTCCGCCAGCTCACCGGGTTGCTGCGGCCGGACTCCGGGACGGTCGAACTGCTCGGGCACGACATCGTCCGCCACCCCGAGCGGGCCGCCCGGCTGCTCGGCTACCTCGGGCAGGAGTCCACCGCGCTGGACGAACTGACCGTCGCCCTGGCCGCCGAGACCACCGGGCGGCTGCGCGGGCTCGGCCGCTCCGCGGCGCGTGCCGCGGCGGCTGACGTCCTCACCGAACTCGGACTGGAACCGATCGCGGCCCGGCCGCTCGCCAAGCTGTCCGGCGGCCAGCGGCGGCTCGCCTGCTTCGCGGCCACCCTGGTCGGGGACCGGCCGCTGCTCGTCCTGGACGAGCCCACCACGGGCATGGACCCGGTGGCCCGGCGGGCCGTCTGGTCGGCCGTCGACCGGCGGCGGGCCGAGCACGGCACGACGGTGCTGCTGGTCACCCACAACGTGATCGAGGCCGAGACCGTGCTCGACCGGGTCGCCGTGGTGGACGAGGGCCGGGTCATCGCCTGCGACACGCCAGGCGGGCTCAAGGCACTGGTGGACGGCGACGTCCGGCTGGACCTGGTGTGGCGGGACGAGGCGCCGGTCGGCGTGCCCGCCGTCGCCGAGCTCGCCGAACGGGCCGAGCGCACCGGGCGCCGCTGGACCGTCCGCACCACCCCGGAGCAGGCCCGCGAACTGGTCGCCGCCGTCACCACCGGCCCGGCCTTCGCCGCCCTCGACGACTTCACCCTCGCCACCCCGAGCCTTGAGGACGCCTACCTCAAGCTGGGCGGCCGCCACGGAGGACTGGCCAAGTGACGCTGCTCTCGGTGCCCCCGCAGGCCCGCCGGTCCGCCGTCTCCCCGGCACCGCTCGCCCCCGCGGCGCGGCTGCTGCCCGCGCTCGCCGCGGTGTACCGGGCGCAGCTCGCCCGGGCCAGGGTGGCACGCATCCCGCTGCTGTTCGTGGCGACCTTCCAGTCCGTCGGCATCCTGGTGATGATGCGGGGCGTGGTGGACGCCGGGCAGACCTCGGCGGCGCGGTCCGTGGTCGCCGGGTCCAGCGTGCTGGTGGTGGCGTTCGTCGCGCTGAACCTGCTGGCGCAGTACTTCGGGAAGCTGCGGGCCACCGGGGGCCTCGACCACTACGCGACCCTGCCGGTGCCGGCCGCCTCGGTGGTGCTCGGCGCGGCCGCCGCGTACGCCTCCTTCACCCTGCCCGGGACGCTCGTCACGGCGGGCATCGGCGCGGTCATGTTCGGGCTGCCGCTCGGCCAGCTGTGGGTGCTGCTCGCCGTCGTGCCGCTGGCCGGGGCCGCGCTGTCCGGGCTCGGCGCAGCCTGCGGGCTGCTGGCGCCCCGGCAGGAGATCGCGACCATGCTCGGGCAGCTCGGCATGTCGGCGGCCCTGCTGCTCGGCGTCCTGCCCGTCGACCACCTGCCGCAGCCGGTGCTGTGGCTGCGCGACCTGCTGCCCTCGACGTACGGGGTCGAGGCCTTCGCGCGGACCTTCGTGCCGCGCCCGGACTGGGGCATGGTGCTCGCCGACCTCGGGGTCTGCGCGGCGGTCGGCGTGGTGTCGCTGGCCCTGGCCACCTGGGCGTACCGGCGGGCGGTCGCGCGGTAGCGGACCGTCGGTGCCCGCTCGGGTGGGTGGGCCGTCCGGACGGCCGTCGTGAAACGATGGGGCCTGTGACCGTACCGAACACACCTCCGGAACCCGCCCGCGCCGACGCGGCGGCCGAGCCGGGCGCCGCACCCGACCCGTTCGCACCGCCGCCGGTCTCCGACGGGGAACCGCCCGCCGGCCTGCCGGCCGCCCCGCCCGCCGCGGAGCACCCGCTGCCGGCCGAGCTGCGGATCGGCTCCGGGGTCGTGCTCGCCTGCCTGCTGGTCGGACTGGTGATGGCCGGGCTGTGGGCCTGGCTCGCACCCAAGGTGCCGCTGGTCGTGGACGGGGACCGGATCCTCTACGTCGACCCCGAGGGCGAGCAGCGGGCCGGTGCCGACGCCGTGTTCGTGCTGGTCGGGCTGGGCGCGGGCATCCTCACGGCACTCGGTGCCTTCCTGCTGACCCGCAAGCGCGGCGGCGGGATCTCGGTCGCGCTGGGACTGGCGATCGGCGGACTGCTCGGCTCGATCGGCGCCTGGAAGCTCGGGCGCTGGCTCGGCCCCAGCGACAACCTGATCGGGGAGGCCCGGCGGGTCGGCAACGGCGGGCACTTCGACGCCGGCATCGACCTGGGCGCGCTGGGGGCGCTGCTGGTGTGGCCGATGGCGGCGATGGTGGTGCTGCTCGCGCTGTCGGCGGCGTTCGGGAAGCGGGAGGACGACCCGCCGCCGTACTGGGGGGTGCCGGCGGGCACGTACGGGCCTCCGGCGGAGGGGGTTCCTGCGGAGGAGGCTCCGGCCCAGTCGCCGGTCCAGGCCCAGGCCCCGGTGGACGCGGGGCCGGGCGCGGAGGAGCAGGGCAGGGGCTGAGTTCGCGGTGGGGCGCAGGGTCGGCGGTCGGGTACAGGCCGGGGCCCTCCGCCCGCTGTGCTTCCCGGTGTTCGCCCGTGCCCTCGGCGCGTCAGCGGGCGATCGGGGCGGTGTGGGCCCGGGTGAGGGTGATCAGGTCGGCGGGGGTCAGTTCCACCTCCAGGCCGCGGCGGCCCGCCGACACGTAGACGGTGGGGTGGGTGAGGGCGCTGGCGTCGACCACGGTGCGTAGGGGGCGGCGCTGGCCGAGGGGGGAGATGCCGCCGCGGACGTAGCCGCTGCTGCGTTCGGCGGCGGCCGGGTCGGCCATGGCGGCGCGCTTGCCGCCGACGGCGGCGGCCAGGGCCTTGAGGTCGAGCTGGCCGGCGACCGGGACCACGCCGACGGTGAGGGTGCCGTCCACGTCGGCGACCAGGGTCTTGAAGACGCGCTCGGCGGCCACTCCGAGGGCCTCGGCGGCCTCGCCGCCGTAGGAGGCGGCGGCCGGGTCGTGCTCGTAGGCGTGGACGGTGAAGGGGACGGCGGCGGTCTCCAGGGCGACGGTGGCCGGGGTGCCCTGGCCGCCCTTCTTCGGCTTCTTGGCCATGTGGCGGGTCCTGGGTCGGTCGGGCTTCAGTTGGGGCTGAAGGACTGGCGGGTGAGGTCGACAGCGGGCAGCGAGGGCAGCCAGCTGAGGACGGCGCTCTCGCGGCGCAGCAGGTCGAGTTCGGCGCGCAGCCGCTGGGCGGTGTCGGGGCAGGCGAGCAGCTGCTGCTTGACCGGGGTCTCGAACACCGAGGCGGCGGCGACCAGGTAGGAGAGCACCTGGGGGTCGTCGGGGAGCTGCTGACGGCCGTGGGTGCTGGCCTCGCGGGCCCCGGCCAGGCGCTTCTGGTAGACCCGGAAGGCCCGCTCGACCTCGGAGGCGAGGGCGCCGGAGCCCTCGCCGGGGCGTTCCTCGACCGGCTCGATCTCACCGGTCAGGTACGGCCCGGTGACGTCCACCGAGCGCAGCCGGAACCGGGTGGTTCCGGTGACCAGCAGCTCGTAGCGGCCGTCGGGCTGGGGCTGGGCGGAGGAGACGTCGGCGACGCAGCCGACGTGGTAAATGGCCTCCAGAGGATCCCCGGTGACGGTGCCGAGCCCGTCGAGCGGTCCGGCCGGGCCGTCCTCGGGCCGGACCGGGGCGACCTCGCGGCCGTCCTTGATGGCAAGCACGCCGAACCGGCGCGGCTCGTCCTCGGACTGTTCGAGCAGGTCGGCGACGAGACGGCGGTAGCGCTCCTCGAAGACGTTCAGGGGCAGCACGAGGCCCGGGTAGAGCACGGTGTTCAGCGGGAAGAGCGGCAGCCGTTCTGTCACGGCGGACAGCGTAGTTCCCCGGGGCCGGGCCTTGTCGCCCGGTTGACGCGACGGACGCGGTCAGCCGCGCTGGAGGAGTCTGCTGGCGCCCGCGACGACGGTGGACGCGAGCAGCCAGCCGATCACGACCAGGCCGGCGGCGATCCACTGGCCGGTGCCGCCGGGGTTCCAGGCGCCCTGGTTGAGGTCGACGATCGGCAGCAGCTGGTTGAGGGTGTAGAGCACCGCGTTCCAGTGCGGTTTCTCGTCGGCCTTGAGCGGGTCAGGCCGATGGGTCTCGAACCAGATGCTGCCGAGCGCCCAGGCCAGCAGCAGCCACAGGCCGGCGCGGCCGGGGCGGTAGCCGTAACCGACGGTGACGTCCTGGACCAGGCCCCAGATGCGGGCGGGCAGCGGCAGGGTCTCCCGGCGGCGGCGCTGCTTGGCGTAGAGCACCTCGCGGGCGTCGTCGTCTGCGCCGTCGCGGCGCAGGGCGGCGGCGAGCTGCTCGTAGGACTCCGGCTGGAACTCCACCGCGGAGCCCTCCAGCCAGGCGATCCGCTGCTGGACGGTGAACGGCCGCACCGGGCGCAGGTTCTCGTAGACGAAGCCGGTCAGGCCCAGGTGCCTGCCGCGGGGCCAGGCCTCCGGGACGTCGACCAGGTTGCCGACCCGGGCCCGGGAGAGCGAGACGGTGCCGGTGGGGCGCATCGAGCAGGTGAAGCGCAGTTCGGGGGTGTGGATGCGGCGCAGCGACAGCTCGTCGTCACCCTCCAGGTGGAATTCGCCGGAGATCAGGCAGGCGGCCTCGAAGCGGGCGTCGGACAGCCGGACCTGGCCGTGGGCGCGGAAGGGGGTGCTGGGGGAGCCGGGTTGCGGGTTCTCGCCGTACCCGGAGCCGTAGTAGCTGCGGGAGCCGAACCAGCCGTCGTCGGAGGAGCTGGTCAGGTAGAGGGTGTGGCCGACGACGATCCGCACGGCGTTCAGGCAGACGCGGTTCTGCGGGTCGGCGTGCAGCTGGGCGCCGCGCAACGACAGCCGGCCGCCTATTCGGGCCGTTCGGATGCTCAACTCGCCCCGGACCTCGATGCGTTCGGCCTCGAAGTCCTGGTGGACGGTCATCCCGTCGGCGGACAGCGCCCGGCCGAAGCGGTCGCAGCCGATCACCGCCAGGTTGAGCAGCAGGTCGGTGCCGATCTTGGCGTCGGTGAGGCGGATGCCCTCCGGGACCCGGCAGCGGGCCAGGTGGACGTCGCCGGTGGTGGACAGCCGGGACGCCTCGATCCGGGGGACCAGGCAGTCGACCATGCGGATGGTGCTGGCCTCGGCCTCCGAGATCAGGACCTTGTGCTCGAAGCGGCAGCCGTGCAGCTCGACGTACTGCCGGATCCGGCCGCCGGCCAGGTTGAGCGCGCCGGTGACCGTCACCCCGTTCATCCGCAGCGACGCGACACGCCCGGGCGCCGCGTCCGGGCCCGCCAGCAGCAGGTGGGCGAGCGCCTCGGCGCTGACCGTCCGCCCGGGCCCCCACGGGGTGTCCCCGAAGGGGTCGTCGATGTCGGATCGGCCACTGCGGCGGTCGAATACATCCCCTTGGCGGAAGGCCTCCCAGAGTTCCCGCTCGGTGTCGGTCCAGCCGTCTGGAGCGCGATCCGCCATGCTTTTCTCCGTCCCCCCGGTCGTCTCGCCTTTCGTATCACGGACTGAAATGCGGGACCACCTGTTCCGGCCACTCCTTACACTGGGTGGCGTGATCTCTCGAATCGACCTCCGCGGCTCGCTGGACGACCCGCGTGACCTGCTGCCCCGTGCCGAGTTCGACGTGGCGGCCGCCCTGGAGAAGGTGCGGCCGATCGCGGAGGACGTACGCCATCGCGGTGTCGCGGCGCTGATCGAGATCACCGAGCGCTTCGACGGCGTCCGGCTGGAGTCCACCCGTGTCCCGGCCGAGCAGCTGACCGCCGCCCTGGAGACCCTGGACCCGCGGGTGCGGGCCGCGCTGGAGGAGTCGATCCGCCGGGCCCGGGCCGTGCACGCCGACCAGCGCCGCACCGGGCACACCACCCAGGTGGTGCCGGGCGGCACGGTCACCCAGCGCTGGGTGCCGGTCGAGCGGGTCGGCCTGTACGTGCCGGGCGGGCTGGCGGTCTACCCGTCCTCCGTGGTGATGAACGTGGTGCCGGCCCAGGAGGCGGGCGTCAAGGGTATCGCGGTGACCTCGCCGCCGCAGAAGGAGTTCGGCGGCCGGGTCCACCCCACGATCCTGGCGGCCTGCGCGCTGCTCGGCGTGGACGAGGTCTACTCCGTCGGCGGCGCCCAGGCGGTGGCGATGTTCGCCCTCGGCACCGAGGAGTGCGCGCCGGTCGACATGGTCACCGGCCCGGGCAACATCTACGTGGCCGCCGCCAAGCGGCTGTTCGCCGGCCGGATCGGCATCGACTCCGAGGCCGGCCCGACCGAGATCGCCGTCCTCGCCGACGACAGCGCGCTGGCGAGCGACGTCGCCGCCGATCTGATCAGCCAGGCCGAGCACGGCCCGACCTCCGGCTCGGTGCTGGTCACCGACTCCCCGGAGCTGGCCGACGCGGTCGACGCCGAGCTGGCCGTGCAGGTCGCCAAGACCAAGCACGGCGAGCGGGTGGCCGAGGCGCTGGGCGGCCGGCAGTCCGGCATCATCCTGGTCGACGACCTCACCCAGGGCCTCGCCGTGGTCAACGCGTACGCGGCCGAGCACCTGGAGATCCAGACCCGCGACCCGCACGCCGTGGCGGCCCGCGTCGTCAACGCCGGCGCGATCTTCATCGGCCGCTGGACCCCGGTCTCGCTGGGCGACTACGCGGCCGGTTCCAACCACGTCCTGCCGACCGGCGGCTGCGCCTGCCACTCCTCCGGGCTGTCGGTGCAGACCTTCCTGCGCGGCGTCCAGGTCGTCGAGTACGACCGGGAGGCGCTGGCGGAGGTCGCCTCGCACGTGGTCACCCTGGCCGACGCCGAGGACCTCCCCGGTCACGGTGACGCCATCAAGGCTCGGTTCGATTGGACGGTTCCCGGCTCGTGACCGCTATTGACGACCTCCCGATCCGGGACGAGCTGCGCGGCCAGTCCCCTTACGGAGCACCGCAGTTGGACGTCCCCGTCCAGCTGAACACCAACGAGAACCCGTACCCGCTGCCCGAGGAGCTGGTCGCCCGGATCGCCGAGCGGGTCGCCGTGGCCGCCCGTGGGCTGAACCGCTACCCCGACCGGGACGCGGTCGAGCTGCGCGAGGGCTTGGCCGCCTACCTGACCCGCACCACCGGCCACCCGGTCGCGCGCGAGCAGGTGTGGGCCGCCAACGGCTCCAACGAAGTCCTCCAGCAGCTGCTGCAGACCTTCGGCGGCCCGGGCCGCACCGCCCTCGGCTTCGAGCCCTCGTACTCGATGCACGCGCTGATCTCCCGCGGCACCGGCACCGCCTGGATCTCCGGCCCCCGGCGCGACGACTTCACCGTCGACGTGGACGCCGCGCTCGCCGCCATCGCCGAGCACCGGCCCCACGTGGTCTTCGTCTGCTCGCCGAACAACCCGACCGGGACGGCGGTGTCGGCCGACACCGTGCTGCGGCTGTACGAGGCCGCGCAGGCCGCCCGGCCCAGCCTGGTGGTGGTGGACGAGGCCTACGTCGAGTTCTCGCACCGCCCCTCGCTGCTGCCGCTGATCGAGGGCCGCCCCAACCTGGTGGTCAGCCGCACCATGTCGAAGGCCTTCGGCGCCGCCGGGCTGCGCCTGGGCTACCTGGCCGCCGATGCGGCCGTGGTGGACGCCGTCCAGCTGGTGCGCCTGCCGTACCACCTGTCGGCCGTCACCCAGGCCACCGCGCTGGCCTGCCTGGAGCACACCGACACCCTGCTCGGGTACGTCGGCCGCCTCAAGCAGGAGCGCGACCGGCTGGTGGACGCGCTGCGCGCGATGGGTCTGGAGGTGACGGACTCGGACGCCAACTTCGTCCAGTTCGGCCGCTTCGCCGACACCCACGCCGTCTGGCGGGCCATCCTCGACCAGGGTGTCCTGGTCCGTGACAACGGCGTCCCCGGGTGGCTGCGCGTCACCGCCGGCACGCCCGCCGAGAACGACGCCTTCCTGGACGCCGTCCGAACCGCTCTCCCTCCCTCCTTGCCCGCCATCGGACAGGAGGGGCCCAGGCCCACCCCCACCCTTGACGCAGCGCGCTCCGCGCGCGCTGCCAGGCAGGAGCTGTAACCACCCCATGGCCCGCATCGGACGCGTCGAGCGCACCACCAAGGAGACCTCCGTCCTGGTCGAGATAGACCTCGACGGCACCGGAAGGACCGACATCTCCACCGGCGTCGGGTTCTACGACCACATGCTCGACCAGCTCGGCCGCCACGGTCTGTTCGACCTCACCGTCAAGACCGACGGCGACCTGCACATCGACACCCACCACACCATCGAGGACACCGCCCTCGCGCTCGGCGCCGCCTTCAAGCAGGCGCTCGGCGACAAGGTCGGCATCTACCGCTTCGGCAACTGCACGGTGCCGCTGGACGAGTCGCTCGCCCAGGTCACCGTCGACCTCTCCGGCCGGCCCTACCTGGTGCACACCGAGCCCGAGGGCATGGCGCCGATGATCGGCAGCTACGACACCACGATGACCCGGCACATCCTGGAGTCCTTCGTGGCCCAGGCCCAGGTCGCCCTGCACGTGCACGTCCCGTACGGGCGCAACGCGCACCACGTCGTGGAGTGCCAGTTCAAGGCGCTGGCCCGGGCGCTGCGCTACGCCGCCGAACGCGACCCGCGTGCGGCCGGAATCCTCCCCTCGACCAAGGGTGCGCTGTGAGCAAGTCCACGATGATCCTCCTCTTCGTCGGCCTCTTCCTGGCCGGCGGAGTGATCTCCTTCTGGAAGCAGAAGCTGCCGAAGGGCGTCATCCTGGTGCTGGCCATCGGGTCCGTGATGTGCCTGGCCTCCGGCCTCATGCGCCTGTAGACCGCCCGGCCCTGTAGAGAGACTGGACACCTGAACATGGGCAAGAACGTCGTCGTCCTCGACTACGGCTCCGGCAACCTCCGCTCCGCGCAGCGCGCCCTGGAACGGACCGGGGCGACCGTCACGGTCAGCTCCGACTACGACACCGCGATGGCCGCGGACGGCCTGCTCGTCCCCGGTGTGGGCGCCTTCGAGGCGTGCATGCGCGGGCTGAAGTCGGTCCGCGGGGACTGGATCATCGGCCGCCGGCTGTCCGGGGGCCGCCCGGTCATGGGCATCTGCGTCGGCATGCAGATCCTCTTCGAGAAGGGCGTCGAGCACGGCATCGAGACGCCCGGCTGCGACGAGTGGCCCGGCACCGTCGAGCCGCTGGACGCCCCGGTCGTCCCGCACATGGGCTGGAACACGGTGGACGCGCCCGAGGGCAGCCGGATGTTCGCCGGCCTGGACGCGGAGACCCGCTTCTACTTCGTGCACTCCTACGGGGTGCGGCACTGGGAGCTGGAGACCCACAGCGCGCGGATCAACCCCCCGCTGGTCACCTGGGCCACCCACGGGCAGCCGTTCGTCGCCGCCGTCGAGAACGGCCCGCTGTGGGCCACCCAGTTCCACCCCGAGAAGTCCGGCGACGCCGGCGCCGCCCTGCTGACCAACTGGGTCAACACCCTCTGACCGTCTGAGAGTTGCAACTGATGAGCCTGAACAGCCGCCTGGAACTGCTGCCTGCCGTCGACGTCCGGGACGGCCAGGCCGTCCGCCTGGTCAAGGGCGCCTCCGGCACCGAGACCTCCTTCGGCGAGCCGCTGGCCGCCGCCCTCGCCTGGCAGAACGCCGGTGCCGAGTGGCTGCACCTGGTCGACCTGGACGCCGCCTTCGGCACCGGCAGCAACTACGAGCTGCTGCGCGAGGTCACCGGTCAGCTGGACATCAAGGTCGAGCTGTCCGGCGGGATCCGCGACGACGAGTCGCTCGCCCGCGCGCTCGCCACCGGCTGCACCCGGGTCAACCTCGGCACCGCCGCCCTGGAAGCCCCCGAGTGGGTCGCCAAGGCCATCGCCGAGCACGGCGACAAGATCGCCGTCGGCCTGGACGTGGTCGGCACCACCCTGCGCGGCCGCGGCTGGACCCGTGACGGCGGGCAGCTCTTCGACGTGCTGGAGCGGCTGAACCAGGAGGGCTGCGCCCGTTACGTCGTCACCGACGTCAACCGCGACGGCACCCTGACCGGCCCCAACCTGCAGCTGCTGCGCGACGTCTGCGGCGCCACCGACCGCCCGGTGGTCGCCTCCGGCGGCGTCTCCTCGCTGGACGACCTGCGCGCCATCGCCACTCTCGTCGGCGAGGGTGTCGAGGGCGCCATCGTGGGCAAGGCACTCTACGAGCAGAAGTTCACCCTCGAAGAGGCCCTGGAGGCGGTTTCCGGATGACCGATGGTCGGATCGTACGCGGCCGGATCTCCGGTTTCTCCCCCTGGGAGGAGGAGTTCGGCTACTCCCGGGCGGTCGCCGCGGGCGACCACGTGCACGTGGCCGGCTCCACCGCCTGGGTGGACGGCCGGATAGAGCACGAGGGCGACCCGTACCGGCAGACCCTCGCCGCCTTCGGCGTCGGGCTCCGGGCCCTGGCCGCGTACGGTCTGACCGCGGACGACGTGGTCCGCACCCGGATGTACATCACCCACGCCCGCGACGCCGAGGAGGTGGGCCGCGCCCACCGCGAACTCTTCGTCGCCGCACGCCCGGTGGCCACCATGGTGGTGGTCGACGGGCTGATCGACTCCCGGATGATGGTCGAGGTCGAGATCGACGCGTACCGCACCGGGCTGGCAAAGACCCTGGAAGCCCCGGAAGGCAATCAGCCGTGACCCTTGCAGTACGTGTCATCCCCTGCCTGGACGTCGACGCGGGGCGGGTGGTCAAGGGCGTCAACTTCCAGAACCTGCGCGACGCCGGCGACCCGGTCGAGATGGCCAAGCTCTACGACGCCGAGGGCGCCGACGAACTGACCTTCCTCGACATCACCGCCTCCTCCGGCGACCGCGAGACCACCTACGACGTGGTCCGCCGCACCGCCGAGCAGGTGTTCATCCCGCTCACCGTCGGCGGCGGCATCCGGGCCGCCGAGGACGTGGACAAGCTGCTGCGGGCCGGTGCCGACAAGGTCGGCGTCAACACCGCGGCCATCGCCCGGCCCGAGCTGATCCGCGAGATCGCCCAGCGGTTCGGCCGGCAGGTGCTGGTGCTGTCGGTCGACGCCCGGCGCTGCCCCGAGGGCACGGAGACCGCCTCGGGCTACGAGGTCACCACCCACGGCGGGCGCCGGGGCACCGGCCTGGACGCCGTCGAGTGGGCGGGCCGCGCCGCCGACTTGGGGGCGGGCGAGATCCTGCTCAACTCGATGGACGCGGACGGCACCAAGGACGGCTACGACCTGGAGATGATCCGGGCCGTCCGCAAGGCCGTCTCGGTGCCGGTGATCGCCTCCGGCGGGGCGGGCAAGCTCGGCGACTTCGCCCCGGCCGTCGAGGCGGGCGCGGACGCGGTGCTGGCGGCCAGCGTCTTCCACTTCGGGGACCTGCGGATCGGCGAGGTCAAGAACGCGCTGCGGGAGGCCGGTCACCCGGTCCGGTGATTCGGTCGAGAACAGGGCCCGCTGCGGCAGCAGCGGGCCCTGTTCTCCTGCTCAGGACTCCTGCGGCTCGCCCTTGATCAGCGCGAACGGGGCGCCGTTCGGATCCGCCAGCCAGGCGATCCGGCCGACGTTCTCCACGTCCTCGGCCGGCATCAGCACCGAGCCGCCGGCCGCCGTCGCCCTGCCGGCCAGAGCGTCCACGTCCTCGGCGGCGAAGTACGGCGTCCAGGCGGGGGGCTGGCCCTCGCCCATGGTCGGGGCGATGCCGCCGAAGCTGCTCTGCTGCTGGTCGCCCCCGGAGGTGGAGACCACCCGGTAGCTCATGCCCGGGGACGGCTCGAAGGCCTCGACCCGCCAGTTGAACAGGCCCTTGTAGAAGGCGAAGGCGCCGTCCGGGTCGGAGGTGTGCAGCTCGGCCCAGACCAGCGCGTTCGGCTCGGAGACGGAGTCCAGCCCCCGGGTGTTCCCCGCCTGCCAGAGGGCGAACTCGGCGCCCTGCGGGTCGGTGAGCGCCGCGAACCGGCCCTCCTCCATGACGTCCGTCGGCGGGACGCGGACCGTGGCGCCGGACTGCTCGGCGGCCTTGGTGGCGGTGTCCACGTCGGGGGTCAGGAAGTAGGTGGTCCAGGCGGGCCGGGCGTCGGCGTCGAGGTTGCCGAGCGCGGCGACGCGCTTGCCGTCCTGCTGCAGGAAGCCGTAGCCGCCCGCCCCGGGGACGGGCTGGAACGTCCAGCCGAAGACCTTGCCGTAGAAGTCGGCGGTGGCGGAGACGTTCGGGCTGCCCAGGTCGATCCAGCAGGGCGAGCCGACGGGGAAGTCGGTGGTGAGCATGTGTGGTGCTCCTTCGACGGAGAGTGACCGGGGTAGTCCCGTCGGGCGCGCACACGCCCCTCCCCGGCCACCTGCGAGTCTGCACCCGGGCACTGACATCCGCACTTCTGGCCGGCTGCCCGCCGCGTGGGCGGGTCGGACAACTGCCCGTGGCCTGAGCGGGAAGTCGGCCCGGCCGACTTCCCGCTCAGGGAGCGGACTACGGCAGCGGCAGGACGTGGCGGAGGGCCTCGACGGCCTCCGGGGGGCCGTCGACGGTGAGGGCGGTGCGGGCGCCGCGACCGTAGGCGAAGAGGACGAGTTCGGCCGGTTCGCCGGTGAGGCGGACGGCGTGGGCGCCGGCGGGGCCGACGGTGACGGACCGTCCGTCGGGGCGGGCGAGGGTGAGGCGGACGGGGGAGCGGCGGCCCGCCTCGAAGCGGGCGAGGAGGGGGAGCCGGCGCCAGAGTGCCTCGGCGCGGCCCGGAGGGACGGGTTGGGCGGTCCAGTCGTCGCCGGCCCGGGCGACGTCCTCGGCGTGCACGAAGTACTCGACGGTGTTGGCCGCTTCGTCCGCACCGGGGAGGGCGAAGAGGGAGCAGACGGGGGGCCCGGCACGGAAGAGCCGGACCAGTTCCTCGTACGGCCGCTCGGCGTAGCCGTCCTGCACGCGGCGGGTCCAGCCGGCCAGGGCACCGACCCGGATGCCGGGCGCCGCGTCGGCGCGGCGCTCGCGGACCACCAGGTGGGCGGCGAGGTCCCGGGTGGTCCACCCGGCGCAGAGGGTGGGAGCGTCCGGCCCGGCGGCGGTGAGGAGTTCGGCGAGGCGGTGGCGTTCGGCGAGGGCGTGGTTCGACATGCCGTCAGCCTAGGGCCGCAGCTGCCCGGTGAGTTTGGGGCCGCCCTGTTTGTTGCCGGCGGTGAGGGTGCAGCTGTAGTCGCGCCAGCCCTGTCGGTAGTTGGCCATGGCGGGGCCGAACTGCCGGGCGTAGTAGGACTTCCCGTCGCCCTGGTGGGCCTTGGCCGTGGTTTCGGCGTCCTTGCAGCCGTCGCGCATGGCGAGGGCGATGGGGATCTCGCCGCTGAGCCCGTCGGGGAGCTTGAGGTCGGCGATGACCTCGCCGTCGTGGGGGGTGGTGCAGGAGCGCTCCTCGGCCTTGGTGATCACCGGGCTGAGCTGGGGGTGGTCGAAGCAGGTGCCCACCGGGAAGAAGGCGTACGGGGGTTGGGGCCTGGTGGGGGTCGGTGTGGGGGTCGGCGTCGGGGTGGCCGCGGGGGTGGGCGGGGGCGGGGCGGCTGCGGGCTTCGGGTCGTCCTCGGGCCAGAGCAGTACGGTGGCCACCACCGCGAGCAGCACGGCCAGGACGGCGGCGACGGCGATCACCAGGCCCCGGGTCGGACGGGAGGCGGCGGCTTCGGGCGGCTGCTGCTCGGAGGTCATGGGCTGAGGATGGCCCAGTCGGGCCCCGCCCGGCAGGCGGTTGGCGGAACTGACTCCGTACGGGACGTCCGCGAACCGGTCGTCCCGTCCGGCGGCCGCGGCCGGGCTGACACAATGGCCCCATGTCCACCACACCCGCAGCTCCAGGTACCACCGCCCTCGACCCGGCGATCGCCGCCCGCCTCAAGCGCACCGAGGACGGCCTGCTCCCGGCCGTCGCGCAGCAGTACGACACCGGTGAGGTGCTGATGCTGGGCTGGATGGACGACGAGGCGCTGCACCGCACGCTGACCACCGGCCGCTGCACCTACTGGAGCCGCAGCCGCCGCGAGTACTGGGTGAAGGGGGACACCTCCGGTCACGTCCAGGCGGTCAAGTCGGTGGCCCTGGACTGCGACGGCGACACCCTGCTGGTCAAGGTCGACCAGACCGGCGCGGCCTGCCACACCGGCGACCGCACCTGCTTCGACGCCGACGTGCTCCCGCTCGGCTGACCCAAGAACCCGCCCGAACTCCAGAAGGTGCCGCCCCGCATGGACCTCGAAGCCTTCCGCAAGCTCGCCGTCGACACCCGGGTCATCCCCGTCACCCGCAGGCTCCTCGCGGACGGCCTCACCCCGATCGGCCTCTACCGCAGCCTCGCCGAGGAACGGCCCGGCACCTTCCTGCTGGAATCCGCCGAGCAGGGCGTCTGGTCGCGCTACTCCTTCGTGGGCGTGCGCAGCGCCGCCGTGCTGACGACCGGCCCGGAGGGCGGGGCCCGCTGGCTCGGCACCCCGCCGGTGGGCATCCCCACCGACGGCGACCCGCTGGAGGTGCTGCGCGCCGCCCTGGCGGCCCTGCACACCCCGCGCCGCGCCGACGACGGCCTGCCACCGCTGACCGGCGGCCTGGTCGGCTACCTCGGGTACGACATCGTCCGCCGTCTGGAGAAGCTGCCCGACCTCAACCCGGACGACCTCCGGCTGCCCGAGCTGACCATGCTGCTCGCCACCGACCTCGCGGTGCTCGACCACCTGGACGGCACGGTGCTGCTGATCGCCAACGCCGTCAACCACAACGACCTGGCCAGCGGCGTGGACGAGGCCTACGCGGACGCGGTGGCCCGCCTGGACGCGATGGAGGCCGGCCTGCTGAAGCCGGTCGACCCGGGCCTGGCGACCTTCACCCCGGCCGGCCCCGGCGAGGTGCACTCGCCGTTCGGCGGGGCGCCGTACCGGGCCGCCGTGGAGGAGGTCAAGGAGCGGATCCGGGCCGGCGAGGCCTTCCAGGTGGTGCCCTCGCAGCGGTTCGAGGCGCCCTGCCCGGCCTCCGCGCTGGACGTCTATCGCGTTCTGCGCACCACCAACCCCAGCCCGTACATGTACCTGTTCCGCTTCCCCGGGCCGGACGGCGGCGCCGAGGGAGGCTTCGACGTGGTCGGCTCCAGCCCGGAGGCGCTCGTCAAGGTGGCCGACGGCGAGGCGATGCTGCACCCGATCGCCGGGACCCGGCACCGCGGCGCCACCCCGCACGAGGACGCGGCGCTGGCCGCCGAGCTGCTCGCCGACCCCAAGGAGCGGGCCGAGCACCTGATGCTGGTCGACCTCGGCCGCAACGACCTGGGGCGGGTCTGCGAACCGGGCAGCGTCGAGGTGGTCGACTTCATGCAGATCGAGCGCTACAGCCACGTGATGCACATCGTCTCGACGGTGACCGGCAGGGTCGCCCCGGGGCGCAGCGCCTTCGACGTGCTCACCGCCTGCTTCCCGGCCGGCACCCTCTCCGGCGCGCCCAAGCCCCGGGCGATGCGGATCATCGAGGAGCTGGAGCCGACCCGGCGCGGCCTGTACGGCGGCTGCGTGGGCTACCTGGACTTCGCCGGGGACTCGGACACCGCGATCGCGATCCGCACCGCGGTGCTGCGCGACGGCAGGGCGTACGTGCAGGCGGGCGCGGGCGTGGTCGCCGACTCGGACCCGCACGGAGAGGACACCGAGTGCCGCAACAAGGCGGCCGCCGTGCTGCGGGCCGTCGCCACCGCCAATACGCTGCGGAGGCCGGAACTGTCCTGAGGCGTGAGGAGGCGGCCGGGATGGCCGAGGTGCCGTACGACGAGCTGCGCTGGGAGGTCGTGCTCGCCGCCGCCGTGCAGATCAGGGAGGAACTCGGGGGCCGGGGGCGGGTGTTGTCCCAGGTCCTGCTCGACTTCCCGGCCGCGCACGGGCCGCTCGCCCCGGACCTGGCGGTGATCGCCCCGGACGCCGTCCACCACGTCCGGGGCCGGTACGCCGCCTCCGACGTGGAGGCGGTGCTGGAGGTGTCGCACCCGGGCCGGGACCACGCCTGGGCGCGGGCCTGCGCGGAGAGCGGAGTGCCGCTGTATGTGGTGGTCGACCCGGCGGCCGCGGCCTGTACCGTGCACACCGCGCCGGCGCCCGGCGGGGCGTACCACGAGGCCGAGCGGGTGCCCTTCGGCAACGACCTGTTCCTGCCGCTGGGCGGGCGCACGGTGGTGCTGCGGACGGACGGGTTCCCCACCCCGGGTACGGCGTAGCACGTGGCCCGGGGGATAGTGGACGGGTGACCGCTGCAGACCGGACCCCCGCCCCCACCGCTCCCGCCGCGCCCGCGGCCGGCCGCCGCACCCTCGGCGTGATGCTGCTGCTGACCGTGCTGAGTGCCGTGCTGGTGCTGACCGCGGCCGGGCGGGTCTGGGCCGAGGGCCGGGCCGGCACCCTGGACGTGTCCGTCACCGGCGGCAAGATCTCCGAACTGCCCGGTGGGCTGGCCCTGGTGGGCCTGGCCGCGGCCGTCGCGGTGTTCGCGGTGCGCGGCGTCGGGCGGCTCGCGGTCGGCGTGCTGACCCTGCTGGCCGGGCTCGGCGCGGCCGCCGCCTCGGTGGCCGGGGCCTCGGACACCGCCGCGCTGGACTCCGCCGCCTCCGGCAAGCTGGCGCTGGCCGGCTCGACCGCCACCGAGGTGTCGCACACCGCCTGGCCCTGGGTCGCCCTGGCCGGCGGGCTGCTGCTGGCCGTGGCCGGGCTGATCATCCTGCGCCACGGCCGTGGCTGGCCGGCCATGGGCAGCCGCTACGAGGCGCCGACCCGCAAGGCCCCGGCGAAGGCCGACACCCCGGGTGACCTGTGGAAGGCCCTGGACCGCGGCGAGGACCCGACCGCCGTCTGACGCCCGACCGCCCGACCGGCGGGTGTGACGCGATAGACCAGCCACCCGCTTTGGGGCGCCTGTGTGTGGCCCGGCACAATGGAACCCGTCAACCCGCCGGCGGCCCCGCAGGCCCGGCCGGGCCCCGAGAGCCTAGGAGCACCATCGATGTCAGCAGCTGCACACGGTCACAACCCCGCCGCCTGGACCGGCGTCGTCATCTCCTTCGTCGGCTTCGGCATCGCGGGTGTCGCGATGATCCTGCCGTCGCCGCTGCTGGTCTGGGCCGGTCTGGCGGTCGTCCTCGTGGGCGGCATCGTCGGCAAGGCCATGTCGATGGCGGGCATGGGCAAGCAGCCCAGCACCAACGTCTACAAGTCGGTCGAGGAGCAGACCGCGGCGCGCAAGGCGGCCATCGAGGCCCGCACGACCGTCGCCGCCTGACGACGGCCGGTACTCCCGGTACTCCCGGTACTCCCGGTACTCCCGGTACGGACCTCGGACCGCCGAGGATTCGTACACCCGAACGGCGGGCGCGCCACGCCCGCCGTTTCGTTCTGTCCGGGCCCGGCGAGGGCACAATCGGGGCGTGAACGCCGCTCCCACCGCCCCCGCCCCACCGCCCGTGCTGCGCCGGACGGGCCCGCCGCTGGCCGCGCTGGCGGCGGTGGCCGTCCCCGCCGGGTACGTCGCGGTGGTGGACCCGAACGCCCCCGGGCACTACCCCGACTGCCCCTTCCTCGCCGCCACCGGCTGGTGGTGCCCCGGCTGCGGGGGCCTGCGCTGCGTCCACGCGCTGGCCCACGGGGACCTGACCGGCGCGCTGCACGACAACGCGGTGGCCGTCCTGCTGTTCGGCGTCCTGGGGGTGCTCTGGCTGCGCTGGGGCTGGGCCGCGCTGACCCTCGGACCGCCGGTCCGGGTCTCGGTCGGGGCCCGGCGCTGGGCGCTGATCGGCCTGCTGGTGCTGGTGTTCGAGGTGGTGCGCAACCTGCCCATCGGGGCGGGGCTGGCGCCGCCGGTGCTCTGAACGACCCCGGTCGGCTCCCGGCACCGGCGGAAAGCCGGTGGAGGGCCGGTGAAGCCGCAGCTGGGAGCCGTCGCGGGGAGCGTCCCGGTCCGCGAGACGCGTACCGGGCGGATGCGCTGCGCGTCCCGGGTGCCGATACCATCGAAGTGCCGACGGGCCCCCGCCCGTCCGGCTCGCGCTGGCGAACCAGCAGAAATGATGGGGGCTCCTGAGTGAGTGTGCTCGACTCGATCATCGAAGGGGTCCGCGAGGACCTCGCCGAGCGGCAGGCCCGGGTCTCCCTGGACGAGCTCAAGGCGCTCGCGGCCAAGGCCCCGGAGGCCAAGGACGGCGTCGCCGCCCTCAAGGGCGACGGGGTCCGGGTGATCTGCGAGGTGAAGCGCTCCAGCCCGTCCAAGGGCGCGTTGGCCTCGATCGCCGACCCGGCCGCCCTGGCCCGCGACTACGCGGCCGGCGGTGCCGCCGCGATCAGCGTGCTGACCGAGCAGCGCCGCTTCGGCGGGTCGCTCGCCGACCTGGACGCGGTGCGTGCCGCGGTGGACACCCCGGTGCTGCGCAAGGACTTCATCGTCACCGCCTACCAGCTGTGGGAGGCCCGCGCCCACGGCGCCGACCTCGCGCTGCTGATCGTCGCCGCCCTGGAGCAGCCGGCCCTGGTGTCGCTGATCGAGCGCGCGGAGTCGATCGGCCTCACCCCGCTGGTCGAGGTGCACGACGAGGACGAGATCAAGCGAGCGGTGGACGCCGGGGCGCGGATCATCGGCGTCAACGCCCGCAACCTGAAGACCCTGGAGGTCGACCGCAGCACGTTCGAGAACGTGGTGCACGCCATCCCGGACGGCGTCGTCAAGGTCGCCGAGTCCGGTGTGCGCGGCCCGCTCGACGTGATCAACTACGCCAACCTCGGCGCCGACGCGGTGCTGGTCGGCGAGTCGCTGGTGACCGGCAAGGACCCGCGTGCCGCGGTCGCCGACCTGGTCGCCGCCGGCGCCCACCCCGCCGTCCGGCACAAGGACTGACGCGGCCGGATGAAGATCGCCACCCGACTCGCCCCCGGCTGCCGCCCGCGCGGCTGCCGCGCGCCCGCACGCCGGGTGCTGGGGCGTCGGGTGCGGTACGTGATCGGCTGCGAGCCGGGCCAGGTGCCGGGGCGGCGATGGCGCGGGACGTACGGCTGAACCCAGCCGATCAGACGTCACCGTCATCCATCTCCGCAAGGGAAACCACCATGTCCGAGAAGGACTACCCGCCCGGCGCCCAGGTGCCGGACGCCCGCGGCTACTTCGGCGCGTACGGCGGCCGCTTCATCCCCGAGGCGCTGGTCGCCGCGGTCGAACAGGTCGCCGAGGAGTACGAGAAGGCCAAGGCCGACCCGGCCTTCGCCGCCGAGCTCGACGGGCTGCTGAAGGACTACACCGGCCGCCCGAGCCCGCTGACCGACGTGCACCGCTTCTCCGCCGAAGCGGGCGGCGCGCGCATCCTGCTCAAGCGCGAGGACCTCAACCACACCGGCTCGCACAAGATCAACAACGTGCTGGGCCAGGCACTGCTCACCAAGCGGATGGGCAAGACCCGGATCATCGCCGAGACCGGCGCCGGCCAGCACGGGGTGGCCACCGCCACCGCCTGCGCCCTGTTCGGCTTCGACTGCACCATCTACATGGGCGAGGTCGACACCGAGCGCCAGGCGCTCAACGTCGCCCGGATGCGGATGCTCGGCGCCGAGGTGGTCGCCGTCAAGTCCGGCAGCCGCACGCTCAAGGACGCCATCAACGAGGCCTTCCGCGACTGGGTCGCCAACGTCGACTCCACCCACTACCTGTTCGGGACCGTCGCCGGGCCGCACCCCTTCCCGATGATGGTCCGCGACTTCCACCGGATCATCGGCGTCGAGGCCCGGCAGCAGGTGCTCGACCGCACCGGGCGGCTGCCCGACGCGGTCGTCGCCTGCGTGGGCGGCGGCTCCAACGCGATGGGGATCTTCCACGAGTTCATCCCCGACGCCGGAGTGCGGCTGATCGGCTGCGAGGCGGCCGGCGAGGGCGCCGACACCCCCAAGCACGCCGCCACCCTCACCAAGGGCGACCCGGGAGTGCTGCACGGCTCCCGGACGTACGTCCTCCAGGACGAGGACGGACAGACCATCGAGTCGCACTCCATCTCGGCCGGGCTCGACTACCCGGGCGTCGGCCCGGAGCACGCCTGGCTGAAGGACACCGGACGGGCCGAGTACCGGCCGGTGACGGACGACGCGGCCATGCAGGCGCTGCGCCTGCTGTCCCGCACCGAGGGCATCATCCCGGCCATCGAGAGCGCCCACGCGCTCGCCGGCGCCCTGGAGCTGGGCCGCGAGCTCGGGCCGGAGGCGGTCGTCCTGGTCTCGCTCTCCGGGCGCGGGGACAAGGACATGCACACCGCGGCCCAGTACTTCGGGCTGTACGACGAGCCGGCCGGCGACCGGGCCGAGGGGGGTAAGTGATGATGGCTTCGAAGCTCACGGCCAGCAAGCTCAGTGTCCGTCTGGCGGCCGCCGGGGCCGAGGGCCGGGCCGCGCTGATCGGCTACCTCCCGGCCGGGTTCCCCACCGTCGACAGCGGGATCCGGGCGGTCGGCGCGCTGATCGAGGGCGGCTGCGACGTCGTGGAGATCGGGCTGCCGCACTCCGACCCGGTCCTGGACGGCGCCGTCATCCAGACCGCCGACGACATCGCGCTGCGCGGCGGGGTGCGGATCAAGGACGTGCTGCGCACCGTCCAGGAGGTCGCCGCCGCGCACCCCGGGACGCCGGTGCTGGTGATGACGTACTGGAACCCGGTCGACCGCTACGGGGTGGCGCGCTTCGCGGCCGACCTCGCCGCGGCGGGCGGGGCGGGCTGCATCCTGCCAGACCTGCCGGTGGAGGAGTCCGAGGAGTGGCGCAAGGCGGCGGACGAGCACGGGCTGGACACCGTGTTCGTGGTCGCCCCCAGCAGCAAGGACGCGCGACTGGCCGAGGTCACCGCCGCGGGCAGCGGCTTCGTCTACGCGGCCGCGGTGATGGGCGTGACCGGCACCCGGTCGGCGGTCGGATCGCTGGCCGAGGACCTGGTCGCCCGCACCCGGGCCACCACGGACCTGCCGGTGTGCGTCGGACTCGGGGTCTCGAACGCGGAGCAGGCGGCGGAGGTCGCCCGGTTCGCGGACGGGGTGATCGTGGGGTCGGCGTTCGTGAAGCGGATCCTGGAGGCCGGCGACGACGAGGCGGCGGCCCTGGACGGTGTCCGGGCGCTCGCCGGCGAGCTCGCGGCCGGCGTGCGCAGGCGCTGAGGGCTCCGGCTGACGGCCCGCCACCCTCGAAGGGGTGGCGGGCCGTTCCGCTGCGCGGGCCCGGTTCCCCGCCGTCAGCTTCGGGGCGGCCCCGAACGGGTGAACCCTGAAGGCGACACGCATCAGGCGGGGTTGACCGGCGTTGACTGGAGGGACGAGTGCACGGACAACGTGTACGGGGGTAGCCGAGCGAGCGAAGGGGTGAGCGCCGGTGGCGGGTCTTCATCGGGCCGTGCTGCTGCGGGCGGCGGCTGCCGCGCTGGCCCTGGGCGCCGCCGTCGGCGCGCACACCGTCGTGGGGCAGGCGCTGGCCAAGCGGGGGGCCGAGCGGGCGGAGCGGGACGCGGTGGCCTGTGCGGAGGCGGCGCGCTGGGACGCGGCGGAGCGGGCGGCCGGGACGCAGCGCGAGGGGCGGTCGGAGCTGTTCGATCCGGGGCGGCTGCCGGGGTGCCGGTGAGGCAGGGATGTTCGATGGAATCGGACAGAACGTCACTCGTCCGGCTTAATTCCTGAATCCGGAGGAACTGCCCTTCATCCCTTACGGTTCATCAGGAAGTGAACGAGTTTCCCGACGGGGGTTCCCTGATGGCCGGCCCGGCAGTGCAGCCAGGTGACTCCGCACCCGAGTCGTCGGTGCGGCAGCCGCTGCCGGTCTGGAGCGAGTGGGTGGGCACGGCCGCGCGGCTCGGCCTGGCGGTGGTCTGGGGGTGGGCCGGGCTGGCCAAGATCGCCGATCCGGCGGAGGCCGCCCAGGCCGTCCGGGCGTACGAGATCCTTCCCGAGGGCCTGGTCAAGCCGATCGGCTACGGGCTGCCCTTCCTGGAGCTGGCGCTGGCCCTGCTGCTGGTGACCGGGATCGGGGTCCGGCTGGTGGCCGGGGTCTCCGCGCTGCTGCTGCTCACCTTCGTCTCCGGGATCGCCTCGGCCTGGGCGCGCGGCATCTCGATCGACTGCGGCTGCTTCGGCGGCGGCGGGCACGTCGACGCCTCGCAGACCGAGTACCTCCAGGAGATCCTGCGCGACACCGGGTTCCTGCTGCTGGCCGGGTGGCTGCTGTGGCGGCCCCGCACCCGGCTCTCGGCCGACGGCTGGCTGGCGAGCTGAACCGTCCGGCCCCTCCCATCCCCGCACCAGACGAAGGCTCCCCGACCGTGGATGTCAACGCAATGAGCGAGAAGAACCGAGAAGGCAAGCGCACCGCCCGCGAGCGGATGCTGGAGCAGCGGGCGGCCGAGGAGGCCACCTCCCGGCGCAGGAAGAAGCTGATCGTCGGCGGGGCCGTGTTCGCGGTGATCGTCGCCGCGGTGGCCACCGGCGTCGTGGTCCAGAACCAGCGCTCCAAGCCGGAGACCCCGACCGCCGCCCCGGCCGGGACGACCGGCGACAAGAACCTGGTGGTCCCGGTCGGCGCGAGCAATGCGCCGTCCGTCCTCACGGTGTACGAGGACCCGCGCTGTCCGGCCTGCGGCATGTTCGAGCGTGAGTTCGCGGCGACCATCGACCAGCTGGAGGACGCCGGGAAGATCTACACCAACGCCCACATCGTCTCCTTCATCGACCGGTCGCTGCCGGGCAAGGGCTCCAAGAACGGCGCCAACGCGCTGGGCTGCGCCCAGGACGCCGGGCACTTCCGGGACTTCCACGACGTGCTGTACCGCAACCAGCCGGACGAGACCAACGACGCCTTCGGCAACAAGGCGGTGCTGCTCAACCTGGCGAAGCAGGTGAACGGGCTGGACACGCCCGAGTTCCAGGCCTGCGTCAACGACAACAAGTACGGCGGGTGGGTGTCGGCGGTGCAGCAGGACTTCGACAAGTCCAGCTACAAGTCGACCCCGACCGTGCTGCTCAACGGCAAGCCGATCTACCCGAAGAACGGCGACGAGGACATCACCCCGGCGAACCTGGTGAAGTGGGTGGACGCCGCCAACCAGGGCAAGCAGCTGGGCACGGCGGGCTCGAACGGGCAGACCCCGGCGCCCACCGCCGCCGCTTCGGAGGCCAACAACCCGTCACCGACGGCGGGCTGAGCCGCCGCGCCGCCGTCGCCCCGTCCCGGCGGGAGGGGGCGACGGCCTCCGTTGTTCGGTTTCTGTGACCCCGGGGGTGCCCGAGGGGGGTGCCGGACCCTGTAGCGTCGGAACTGCCATGGATATCGCCTACATTCCCAGCCCGTCGCGGGGCGTCCTCTACCTCGGACCGATCCCGCTGCGCGCCTACGCCTTCTGCATCATCCTCGGGGTCGTCGCCGCCGTCTGGCTCGGCAGCAAGCGCTGGGTCGCCCGGGGCGGTGCCAAGCACACCGTCGGTGACATCGCCGTCTGGGCCGTGCCGTTCGGCCTGGTCGGCGGTCGGCTGTACCACGTGATCACCGACCACCAGCTGTACTTCGGCGAGGGCAAGAACCCCTGGAACGCCTTCAAGATCTGGGAGGGCGGCCTCGGGATCTGGGGCGCGGTCGCGCTGGGCGCGGTCGGCGCCTGGATCGGCTGCCGCCGCCGGGGCGTGCCGCTGCCCGCGTACGCCGACGCCATCGCCCCGGGCATCGTGCTCGCGCAGGCGATGGGCCGCTGGGGCAACTACTTCAACCAGGAGCTGTACGGGCGGGCGACCACGCTGCCGTGGGGCCTGGAGATCCACAAGACGCTGCCCGACGGCGAGGTGGTGAACGGCGTCTTCCACCCGACCTTCCTCTACGAGTCGATCTGGGACCTGGCCGTCGTGCTGCTGGTGATCTGGGCCGACCGGCGCTGGAAGCTGGGGCACGGCCGGGCCTTCGCGGTGTACGTGGCCGCGTACACGGTGGGCCGGTTCTGGACCGAGTGGCTGCGCATCGACGAGGCGCACGTCTACTTCGGCCTGCGGCTCAACGACTGGACGTCGATCGTGGTGTTCATCGGCGCCGTGACGTACTTCGTGGTCGTCGGGAAGAAGCGGCCCGGGCGCGAGGACCCGGCGAGCATCGACCCGGCGGCGCACGCCGAGGCGGAGCAGACCGAGGAGGAGCCGGCCGGGAAGAAGGCCGCCGACGAGAAGGCCGCCGGGGGCAGGGCGAAGGGCGAGGAGCCGAGCGAGACGGTGGACGGGGAGAAGCCGTCCCGGATCGTGGACGGCGACGGGGGCGGGGAAGCGGAACCGCAGCCGGCCGTCACGGCCTCCACGGTGGCCGAGAAGACCGGCAAGGACGCCGAGAACCCCGTCTGAGCAGGCACTTCCGCTGACTGAGGCTGCCCTTCGCGAGACTTGCGAAGGGCAGCCTCAGCATCGTTCGGGAAGCCTTATCTTGCTGGAAATGCCCAGGTCAGGCGGGCTACCTTCGGGGCGACGAACGAAGACGGAGGGGTAGAACCGTGACTGCGAGCACCCTGGAAGCCGAGCCGGCCCAGCACCCGCGGATACCCGCGGCCGACCACCACCGGGACGTCAACGGCGGCTGGCTGCGGCCCGCGGTGTTCGGCGCGGTGGACGGCCTGGTGTCCAACTTCGCGCTGATGACCGGCGTGGTCGGCGGGGCGGCGTCCAACGGCACGGTGATCCTCACCGGGCTGGCGGGCCTGGCGGCCGGCGCCTGCTCGATGGCGGCGGGGGAGTACACCTCGGTGGCCTCGCAGCGGGAGCTGGTGCAGGCCGAGATCGAGGCCGAGCGGCTGGAGCTGAGCCGCAACCCGCACGGCGAGCTCGCCGAGCTGGCGCAGCTGTACGTCTCGCGCGGGGTCGAGCCGGAGCTCGCCCACGAGGTGGCCCGGCAGCTGTCCCGGGACCCCGAGCTGGCGCTGGAGATCCACGCGCGGGAGGAGCTGGGGATCGACCCCACGGACCTGCCCTCGCCGCTGGTCGCGGCCGGCTCGTCCTTCCTGTGCTTCGCGCTCGGTGCGCTGCTGCCGCTGCTGCCGTACCTGCTGGGGGCCGCGTCGCTGCTGCCCGCGGTGGTGCTCGCGGCGCTCGGCCTGTTCGGCTGCGGCGCCGTGGTGGCCCGGGTGACGGCCCGCAGCTGGTGGTTCAGCGGGCTGCGGCAGCTGGTGCTGGGCGGGGCCGCGGCCGGTGTGACGTACCTGCTCGGCGTGCTGATCGGCGGGCACGTCGGGTAGTCGGTGGTCCGCGGACGGCCGCCGGACGGCCGACGGAACTGCATGGTTATGCCGCGCAGTGCGTGACGTTTCACACATGGACGTGGCGCGCTGCCCGGCATCGTCTCATCATCCGGCGCTCGCAGCCGCGGATTCGCATCCGCCGGGCCCCCTCCCGGAATGGATTCCCAGGCGTCCATGATCGGCCTTTGTGGCGATCCGGTTTCGCCCCTGTTTCGGGCCGAGGGTCGTTGGGCACAATCGTCGGGACGTGCACTGTGGCACGTCCTCTTCTTCCAGTCCCCTGACCTGCGCGTCCGTCCCGGCATGTGGACGGGATATTCCGCTTCTCGGGATCCTGGGCAACCATGTAACTTGCACGACACCGCACCATCGCATCAGGGCCAACGTCGTCCCTACTTGCACCAACTTGCCGAAAGACGACGACGGGAGAGCCGATGCTGTCTGCATCCATGCACTCCGCCAACGAGCCCCAGGCCGGCGCCGCCCGCCAGCCGTACGCGCTCGTGCCGGATGCGCGACCTGCTGCTCAGGGCCTGTACGACCCGCGAAACGAGCACGACGCCTGTGGCGTCGGTTTCGTCGCCACGCTGACCGGCATCGCCGACCACACGATCGTCGAGCAGGCGCTGAACGTCCTGCGCAACCTGGAGCACCGCGGCGCCACCGGCGCCGAGCCGGACTCCGGCGACGGCGCGGGCATCCTGACCCAGATCCCGGACGCCTTCCTGCGCGGCAAGGTCTCCTTCGAGCTCCCGGCCGCCGGCTCCTACGCCGTCGGGATCGCCTTCCTGCCCGACGAGGACGGCGCCGCTGCCGCCGCCGTCGCACAGATCGAGGCGATCGCCGCGGAAGAGGACCTGACCGTCCTCGGCTGGCGCGACGTGCCGGTCACCCCGGACCTGCTCGGCGCCACCGCGCGCAGCGTGATGCCCCGGTTCCGGCAGCTCTTCCTCGCGAAGGACGGACTGGCCGGCATCGAGCTGGACCGCATCGCCTTCGTCGTCCGCAAGCGGGCCGAGCGCGAGGCCGGCGTGTACTTCCCGTCGCTCTCCGCCCGCACCATCGTCTACAAGGGCATGCTGACCACCGGCCAGCTGGAGCCCTTCTTCCCCGACCTGTCGGACCGCACCTACGCGTCCGCCATCGGCCTGGTGCACTCGCGGTTCTCCACCAACACCTTCCCGAGCTGGCCGCTCGCCCACCCGTACCGCTTCGTCGCGCACAACGGCGAGATCAACACGGTCAAGGGCAACCGCAACTGGATGCGCGCCCGGGAGTCCCAGCTCGCGACCGACCTCATCCCCGCCAACCGCAACGGGCAGGGTCTGGAGCGGATCTTCCCGATCTGCACCCCGGACCACTCCGACTCCGCCTCCTTCGACGAGGTCCTGGAGCTGCTCCACCTCGGCGGCCGCTCGCTGCCGCACTCGGTGCTGATGATGATCCCGGAGGCGTGGGAGAACCACGCCACCATGGACCCGGCCCGCCGTGCGTTCTACCAGTACCACTCCAACCTGATGGAGCCCTGGGACGGCCCGGCCTGCGTCACCTTCACCGACGGCACCCGGATCGGCGCCGTGCTCGACCGCAACGGCCTGCGCCCGGCCCGCTACTGGGTCACCGAGGACGGCCTGGTCGTGCTCTCCTCCGAGGTCGGCGTCCTCGACATCGACCAGCAGAAGGTCGTCCAGAAGGGCCGCCTGCAGCCCGGCAAGATGTTCCTGGTCTGCCTCAACGAGAACCGGATCGTCCCGGACGAGGAGATCAAGGCCGCCCTGGCCGCCGAGCACCCCTACGAGGAGTGGGTCACCGCCGGGCAGATCCAGCTCGCCAAGCTCCCCGAGCGCGAGCACATCGCCCACACCCACGCCTCCGTCACCCGCCGCCAGCAGACCTTCGGCTACACCGAGGAGGAGCTGCGCGTCATCCTCGCGCCGATGGCCCGCACCGGCGCCGAGGCCCTCGGCTCGATGGGCACCGACTCGCCGATCGCCGCCCTGAGCGAGAAGCCGCGCCTGCTGTTCGACTACTTCGTTCAGCTCTTCGCGCAGGTCACCAACCCGCCGCTGGACGCCATCCGCGAGGAGCTCGTCACCTCGCTGCTGTCCAACCTCGGCCCCGAGGGCAACCTGCTGACCGCCGAGGCCGCCTCCTGCCGCTCGGTCGGCATCACCTTCCCGGTGATCGACAACGACGAGCTGGCCAAGCTCGTCCACATCAACGCCGACGGCGACCAGCCGGGGCTGAAGGCCGTCACCCTGTCCGGCCTCTACAAGGTCGCCAGCGGCGGCGAGGGCCTGGCCGCGCGCCTGGCCGCGATCGCCGCCGAGGCCGACGCCGCGATCGCCGACGGCGCCCGGATCATCGTGCTCTCCGACCGGCACTCCGACGCCGAGCACGCCCCGATCCCCTCGCTGCTGCTCACCTCCGCCATCCACCACCACCTGATCCGCACCAAGCAGCGCACCCAGGTGTCGCTGCTGGTCGAGGCCGGTGACGTCCGTGAGGTGCACCACGTCGCCCTGCTGATCGGCTACGGCGCCGGCGCGGTCAACCCGTACCTGGCGATGGAGTCGGTCGAGGACCTCGTCGCGCAGGGCACGTTCTTGAACCAGGGGGGCGTCGACGGCATCGAGCCCGAGAAGGCGATCAAGAACCTGATCAAGGCACTCGGCAAGGGCGTCCTCAAGGTGATGTCCAAGATGGGCATCTCCACCGTCGCCTCCTACCGCGGCGCCCAGGTCTTCGAGGCCATCGGCCTCTCCCAGGAGCTGGTCGACGGCTACTTCGCCGGCACCACCACCAAGCTCGGCGGCATAGGCCTGGAGGAGATCGCCCGCGAGACCGCCGCCCGGCACGCCAAGGCGTACCCGGCCTCCGGCATCCCGGCCGCCCACCGCGCCCTGGAGATCGGCGGCGAGTACCAGTGGCGCCGCGAGGGCGAGCCGCACCTGTTCGACCCGGACACCGTCTTCCGGCTGCAGCACTCCACCCGCAACCGCCGGTACGACATCTTCAAGCAGTACACCGACCGGGTGAACGAGCAGTCCGAGCGCCTGATGACGCTGCGCGGCCTGTTCCAGCTGGACGGCCTCGGCCGCGAGCCGATCCCGGTCGAGGAGGTCGAGCCGGTCTCCGAGATCGTCAAGCGGTTCTCCACCGGCGCCATGTCGTACGGCTCGATCTCCCGCGAGGCCCACGAGACCCTCGCCATCGCGATGAACCGCCTCGGCGGCAAGTCCAACACCGGTGAGGGCGGCGAGGACCCGGACCGCCTGTACGACCCCGAGCGCCGCTCGGCGATCAAGCAGGTCGCCTCGGGCCGGTTCGGCGTCACCTCCGAGTACCTGGTCAACGCCGACGACATCCAGATCAAGATGGCCCAGGGCGCCAAGCCCGGCGAGGGCGGCCAGCTGCCCGGCCACAAGGTGTACCCGTGGGTCGCCCGGACCCGGCACTCCACCCCGGGCGTCGGCCTGATCTCCCCGCCGCCGCACCACGACATCTACTCGATCGAGGACCTGGCCCAGCTGATCCACGACCTCAAGAACGCCAACCCGGCCGCCCGCATCCACGTGAAGCTGGTGTCCGAGGTCGGCGTCGGGACGGTCGCGGCCGGCGTGTCCAAGGCGCACGCCGACGTCGTCCTGGTCTCCGGACACGACGGCGGTACCGGCGCCTCGCCGCTCACCTCGCTCAAGCACGCGGGCGGCCCCTGGGAGCTCGGCCTCGCCGAGACCCAGCAGACCCTGCTGCTCAACGGGCTGCGCGACCGCATCGTGGTCCAGACCGACGGCCAGCTGAAGACCGGCCGCGACGTGGTCATCGCCGCGCTGCTCGGCGCCGAGGAGTTCGGCTTCGCCACCGCCCCGCTGGTCGTCTCCGGCTGCATCATGATGCGCGTCTGCCACCTGGACACCTGCCCGGTCGGCGTCGCCACCCAGAACCCGCTGCTGCGCGAGCGCTTCTCCGGCAAGCCCGAGTTCGTCGTCAACTTCTTCGAGTTCATCGCCGAGGAGGTCCGGGAGATCCTGGCCTCGCTGGGCTTCCGCTCGATCGAGGAGGCCGTCGGCCGCGCCGAGCACATCGACGCCCGGGCCGCGATCGACCACTGGAAGGCCGCCGGGCTCGACCTGGCTCCGCTGTTCCACGTGCCCGAACTGCCCGAGGGCGCCGCCCGCCACCGCACCACCGACCAGGACCACGCCCTGGACAAGGCCCTCGACAACCAGCTGATCGAGCTGGCCCAGGACGCCCTGGAGCGTGGCGAGTCGGTCCGGCTCTCGCTGCCGATCCGCAACGTCAACCGCACCGTCGGCACCATGCTCGGCCACGAGGTCACCAAGCGGTACCGCGGCGAGGGCCTGCCGGAGGGGACGATCGACGTCACCTTCACCGGCTCGGCCGGACAGTCCTTCGGCGCCTTCCTGCCCAAGGGGATCACCCTGCGGCTGGAGGGCGACGCCAACGACTACGTCGGCAAGGGCCTCTCCGGCGGCGTGGTCGTGGTGCGCCCGGCGCGCGAGGCCGCGGCCATCGGCAACGACGCCCAGAACCACGTGATCGCCGGGAACACCATCGGCTACGGCGCCACCTCCGGCCGGATCCACCTGCGCGGCAAGGCCGGCGAGCGCTTCGCCGTCCGCAACTCCGGCGCGACGCTCGTCGTCGAGGGCGTCGGCGACCACGGCCTGGAGTACATGACCGGCGGCCGGGTCGTCATCCTCGGCGAGACCGGACGCAACCTCGCGGCCGGCATGTCCGGCGGCATCGCGTACGTCCTGGACCTGCGCCCCGCCAACGTCAACGACGGCATGGTGGGCATCGAGGCCCCCGCCGCCGCCGACCGCGACTGGCTGCGCGAGACCGTGCAGCAGCACTACGAGGAGACCGGCTCCACCGTCGCCGCCGAGCTCCTGGCCGACTGGGGCAGCGGGGTCTCCCGCTTCTCCAAGATCATGCCGACCGACTACAAGGCAGTGCTCGCCGCCAAGGACGCCGCTGAGCGCGATGGCCTCTCCGAGGCCGAGACCACTCGCAAGATGATGGAGGCGGCACATGGCTGACCCCAAGGGCTTCCTGACCACGCCCAAGCAGCTGGCCGAGCGCCGGCCCGTGGACGTTCGCATCCGGGACTGGAACGAGGTCTACGTCGAGCGCAGCCTCCTGCCGATCATCACCAAGCAGGCCGGCCGCTGCATGGACTGCGGCATCCCGTTCTGCCACAACGGCTGCCCGCTCGGGAACCTCATCCCCGAGTGGAACGACCTCGCCTACCGCGACGACTTCACCGGCGCCATCGAGCGGCTGCACGCCACCAACAACTTCCCGGAGTTCACCGGGCGGCTGTGCCCGGCGCCCTGCGAGTCGGCCTGCGTGCTCGGCATCAACCAGGACGCGGTGACCATCAAGAACGTCGAGGTCACCATCATCGACAAGGCCTGGGACCGCGGCGGGGTCACCCCGCAGGTGCCCGAGCGGCTCTCCGGCAAGACCGTCGCCGTCGTCGGCTCCGGCCCGGCCGGCCTGGCCGCCGCCCAGCAGCTCACCCGGGCCGGCCACACCGTGGTGGTGTACGAACGCGCCGACCGCATCGGCGGACTGCTGCGCTACGGCATCCCCGAGTTCAAGATGGAGAAGCGCCACATCAACCGCCGCATCGAGCAGATGCGCGCGGAGGGCACCCGGTTCCGCACCGGCGTGCACGTCGGCGAGGACATCACCGGGCAGCAGCTGCGCGAGCGCTTCGACGCCGTCGTGGTCGCCGCCGGCGCCACCACCGCCCGCGACCTGCCGGTGCCCGGACGCGAGCTCAAGGGCGTCCACCAGGCCATGGAGTACCTGCCGCTGGCCAACAAGGTGCAGGAGGGCGACCTCGTCGACTCGCCGATCAGCGCCAAGGGCAAGCACGTGGTCGTGATCGGCGGCGGCGACACCGGCGCGGACTGCGTCGGCACCGCCCACCGCCAGGGCGCCCTGTCGGTCACCCAGCTGGAGATCATGCCGCGCCCCAGCGAGGAGCGGCCCGGGCACCAGCCGTGGCCCACCATGCCGATGACCTACAAGGTCACCTCCGCGCACGAGGAGGGCGGCGAGCGGGTCTACTCCGTCAGCACCACCCACCTCAGCGGCGACGAGGACGGCAACGTCCAGGAACTGCACCTCGTCGAGGTCGAGTTCAAGGACGGCCGGTTCGAGCCCGTGCCCGGCACCGAGCGGGCCATCCCGGCGCAGCTGGTCACCCTGGCCATGGGCTTCACCGGGACGGACGTGAAGAACGGGCTGGTCGAGCAGCTGGGAGTGGACCTCGACGCGCGCGGTAACATTGCCCGCGACGGCCGGTTCGCCACCAATGTCGATGGCGTGTACGTCTGCGGAGACGCCGGCCGAGGCCAGTCGCTGATCGTCTGGGCCATCGCGGAAGGCCGTTCGGCCGCCGCCGCGGTGGACAAGTACCTGGGCGGCAAGACCCCGCTTCCCGCCCCGATCCGGCCCACGGACCGCCCGCTGGTGGTCTGACGGGCCCTGACGGTCCGACCGGCCCCACCCCGAACCCCCGGCGCCGCATCGCCGGGAGCTCAACCCGCTGCCCCCGCCAGCGTCGCCGGGCCAACGCGGTCTCCTGGCGCCTGCCCTCTTCCCCGACCAGTTGGAGGGCGGGCGCCGTCGCGTACCCGCACCCGTACCCGTACCCGCGCGTTCCCCCGCGCTTCCCGGGACCTTCCCGCGCTCTTCCCGTGCGCTCGGGACGCGTTCCCAGGCGCTTCTCACCTGCGCTCTCACCCGCCTCTTACCGGCGCTCCCACCTGCGCCTTCGCACCCGCCCCGCGAACCGCCTCACAGCTTCCTCCCAGCCTTCGCACAGCGGCCGGAACGCGCCCCGGGACGGACTGTTGTTCGTCGGTGCCAGGTGGCAGACTGCCGCCGACGGCCGGGGGGCTGCGCGAGTGCGGAGGTTGACTTCGATGGGCACGACTCAGGCAGGCGGAGGCGCCACCGTACGGCGCCTGCTGCTCGGCAGCCAGCTGCGCAAGCTCCGCGAGTCCAGAGGCGTCAGCCGCGAGGAGGCCGGGTACTCGATCCGCGCCTCCGAGTCCAAGATCAGCCGGATGGAACTCGGCCGGGTCGGCTTCAAGGAGCGCGACGTCGCCGACCTCCTCACCCTCTACGGCGTCGACGCCGAACAGGAACGGGCCAACGTGCTCGGACTCGTCCGGGAGGCCAACGCCACCTCCTGGTGGCACGACTACGGCGACGTGCTGCCCGCCTGGTTCCAGAACTACCTCGGCCTGGAGGAAGCCGCCGCCGAGATCCGCAGCTACGAGGTCCAGTTCGTCCACGGGCTGCTGCAGACTGCAGACTACGCCCGCGCCGTCATCGCCGCCGGCTGCCACGGCCTCCAGGACGAGGAGATCGAACGCCGGGTCGAGGTCCGCCGCAAGCGCCAGGACCTGCTCACCGCCGAACACCCGCCCGAGCTGCTCGCCGTCCTCGACGAGGCCGCGCTGCGCCGTCCCTGGGGCGGTCCGGAGCTGATGCGCGGCCAGCTCGACCGGCTGCTCGAACTCGCCGAACTGCCCAACGTGCGGCTGCAGGTGCGCCCGCTCGGCGGCCCCGCGCTGAGCGCCGAGAGCGGCGCGTTCAGCGTGCTGGGCTTCAGCGAGGCCGAACTCTCCGACGTGGTCTACCTGGAGCAGTTCACCACCGCGCTCTACCTGGACAAGCCCGCCGAGGTCGCCTCCTACCGGCAGGCGATGGACGGGCTGCTCGCCGAGAGCCTGGCGCCCGGCGCGACCCGCGACCTTCTGCACTCCGTACGCCAAGAGCTTTGACACGTCAGTACGATGAGGTCCCATCAGGTCGGGCACGAGAGGGATCAGATGTCGTACTTCTCCGAGTTGGCGCTGCAGTACATCGACGGCGAATGGTGCGGCGGCAGCGGCTCCTGGGACATCGTCGACGTCGACCCGTACACCGGTGACAAACTGGCCACCATCACCGTGGCCACCGTCGCCGAGGTCGACCGGGCCTACCGCGCCGCCGAGCGTGCCCAGCGCGGCTGGGCCGCCACCAACCCGTACCAGCGCCGGCTGGTCTTCGAGCACGCGCTGCGGCTGGTCGAGGAGCGCGAGGACGAGATCGTCCGGGCGATCATGGCGGAGCTCGGCGGCACCGCTCTCAAGGCCGGCTTCGAGCTGTCCCTGGTCAAGGACATGCTGCGGGAGTGCCTGCACCTGTCGGTGGCCTCCGAGGGGCGGCTGCTGCCCTCCACCGCGCCCGGCAAGGAGAACCGCCTGCACCGGCTGCCGGTCGGCGTGGTCGGCGTGATCAGCCCGTTCAACTTCCCCCTGTTCCTGGCCCTCAAGGCCGTCGCCCCGGCGCTCGCGCTCGGCAACGGCGTGGTGCTCAAGCCGCACCAGGAGACCCCGGTCGTCGGCGGCAGCCTGATCGCCAAGCTCTTCGAGGACGCGGGCCTTCCGCCCGGCCTGCTGAACGTGGTCATCACCGACATCGCGGAGATCGGCGACAGCTTCCTGGAGCACCCGGTGCCCAAGGTGATCTCCTTCACCGGCTCCGACCATGTCGGCCGGCACGTCGCCACCGTCGCCGCCGCCCACTTCAAGCGGACGGTGCTGGAGCTCGGCGGCAACAGCGCGCTGATCGTGCTGGACGACGCCGACCTCGACTACGCCGTGGACGCCGCCGTGTTCAGCCGCTTCGTCCACCAGGGCCAGGTCTGCATGGCCGCCAACCGGGTGCTGGTCGACCGCAGCGTGCTCGCCGAGTTCACCCACAAGTTCGTCGCCAAGACCGCCTCGCTGACCGTCGGCGACCCCCGGGACCCGGCCACCCACATCGGCCCGTTGATCAACTCCGTCCAGGCCGACGCGATCAACGCCCAGGTCGACCAGGCGATCGCGGCCGGCGCCACCGCGCTGCTGCGCGGGAACACGACCGGCAGCCTCATGGCGCCCACCGTGCTCACCGACCTGGCCGAGGACGCGCCCATCCTTCGGCGCGAACTCTTCGGCCCGGTGGCGCTGCTGGTGCCCTTCGACGGCGAGGACGAGGCCGTCCGGATCGCCAACGACACGCCCTTCGGGCTCAGCGGCGCGGTGCACACCGCGGACGTCGAGCGCGGGGTGCGGGTCGCCCAGCGGATCGAGACCGGCATGGTCCACGTCAACGGCGGGACCATCGCGGACGAGCCCGGAGTGCCGTTCGGCGGGGAGAAGGACTCCGGGGTCGGCCGGCTCAACGGGGAGTCCACGGTGGACGCCTTCACCACGGTGAAGTGGATCTCGGTGCAGCACGGCCGGGCGCCGTTCCCGTTCTAGAGCCCTCGGCGGTCTACGCGGCGCGGGCCTCCCGGCGGTAGCCGCCGGGGGCCCGGCCGAACTCCCGCTTGAAGGCCTTCGCGAAGGCGTACTCCGAGCCGTACCCGGTCTGCGCGGCCACCGCCGTCAGCGGCGCCTCCGACTCGCGCAGCAGCCGGGCGGCGGTGGTCATCCGCCAGCGGGTCAGGTACGCCATCGGCGGCTCGCCCACCATCGAGGTGAAGCGGCGGGCGAACGCGGCCCGGGACAGGCCCGCCCGGTCCGCCAGGGACTCCACCGTCCAGGCGGTCGCCGGGGCCTCGTGGATGGCTGTCAGGGCGGGCGCCACCGCGCTGTCCCGCAGGGCGGCCGCCCAGCCGGCGGCGGCCGCGGGGGGCTGGTCCTCGAACCAGGCCCGCAGGACGTACAGCAGCAGCGAGTCGATCAGGGCCGGGACGATCCCGGTCGAGCCGATCCGCGGGTTCTCCAGCTCGGCGCCCAACAGCTGCACCGCGGCGGCCAGTTCGGGGTGGCGGCCGTGCCGGGTCGGCAGGTGGATGACGGCCGGCAGCTGGCGGACCATCGGGTGCGGGCGGCCCTGGTCCAGGTGGTAGCTGCCGCACAGCAGGCTGGTGCGGGCGCCGTCGCCGCCGATGCTCAGGGTGCCGATCGGCGAGTCGTGGTCGATCCGGCAGGCCCGGGCGTCCACGGGCGGGGTGTCCGGGCTGTCGGCCAGCACGTGGCCGCGGCCGTCCCGCAGGAAGATGACGTCCCCGGGGCTGAGCGGGACGGGCTCACCGCCGGTGGCCGGGTCGGCGGGGACCATCCAGCAGGTGCCGTACAGCACCACGTGGAAGCCCGCCCCGGCCACCGGGGGCAGCCGAAGGGCCCAGGGCGCGCGGCCCTCGGTGCGCACCGACGCGGGGTGCGCCGTGCGCATCGAGGCCAGCGCCTCGGTCAGGATGTCCATCGTCCGCCCCCGGGGTTGTCGTCACTCAACGGTCAGCACGACCTTGCCCTGGACGGTACCGGAGGCGACCAGCTCGTGGGCCCGGGCGGCCTCGGCGAGCGGGAACGCCTCGGCGATGTGCGGGCGGATCCGGCCCTCGTCGACCAGGGCGGCGATCGCCTCCAGGGAGGTGTAGTCGGGCTCCACGAAGATGCCGGCGAACCGGCGGCCGGCCGCCTCGATCGCGGCGGCGAGCTCCCGGTCCCAGTGCTCCATGATGCTGACCAGGGTGCCGCCCGGCTTGAGCACCTTCAGGGCGCGGGTGTTCTCGGAGGAGGAGTCGAAGACCACGTCGACGTCCCGGACCGCCTCGGTGTAGTCGGTGGTCCGGTAGTCGATCACCTCGTCGGCGCCGATCTCCTTGAGGAAGGCGTGCTTGGGCTCGCTGGCCAGGGCGATCACGTACGCGCCGCGGGCCTTGGCGATCTGCACGGCGAGGTGGCCGACGCCGCCGGCCGCACGGTGGATCAGCACCCGGTCGCCCTCGCCGACCTCCGCCGCGTCCACCAGGCCCTGCCAGGCGGTCAGCGCGGCCAGCGGCAGTGCGGCGGCCTGGGTGTGGTCCAGGGTGGCGGGCTTGCGGGCCAGCTGGCGGGACGGCGCGGTGACGTACTCGGCGTAGGCGCCGGCCGAGCGCGGGAAGAACGGCATCCCGTACACCTCGTCGCCCACCCGGAACCGGCCACCGGCCGGGGCCTCCTCGACCACGCCGGAGACGTCCCAGCCCACCGTGAACGGCGGCTCGCCCAGCAGCGGGAACGCCCCGGCCCGCACCGCCACGTCCACCGGGTTCACCCCGGCGGCCTTCACGCGCACCAGCACCTCGCCGCCCACCGGCACGGGGCGCTCCACCTCGGCGAGCTCCATGGCCTCGGGGCCGCCGAACTCCTTCTGCGTGATCGCGCGCATCGAACTCTCCCTCATCCGGTTCAACACCGGCCCCCCGTGGGGCCGTTCTCGGTGTGCTCAACAGTAGGGAGATCGGAAGAGCGGATGAATATCCTCAAGTCTTCGCCGGATGTCCGATCGTCTCGCGGGGTGAGCGGATCAGGCTGAGTAGCGGACGAGGCGGTCGGTGGCGAGTTCGAAGTCGAAGGGGGCCGGGATCGGCACGCGGTCGCCGAACTTGCCGTGCCACTGCTGGTGGTAGCCGCCGGCGGACGGCTCGGAGTAGAGCGTGACGTCGCCCTCGCGCGGGTCGATCAGCAGGTTGCGCTGATGGATCGCGGACGGTCCGGCCGTCATGATGATCTCGTCGCCGGAGATCTCGATCTTCCATCCGGCTGGCGGCGTCAGACTCCGGGCGTACGCGAGCAGTTGGGCGTAGCGGTCGGGAGTCCGGAACTCGCTCACGGCTCCATTCTCCCACTGAGAACGGCACGAAGGCCGTCTGCGCGGGGGCAGACGGCCTTCGTGGAAAGGTGCGACTAGAACACCGGCTGGCCGGCACGGACGAGGCGCCAGGAGTCGGTGAAGAAGTCGGCGGGGTCGATGACGCCCTTGGCCTTGACCCAGGCGATCATGGTGTTGCGGATCTCGTCGGAGTTCGACCAGACCGCCTTGGCGGTGGCGACGTGCGGGAAGTTGCCGCCGCCGTTGGCGCGGTAGTTGTTGACCGCGAGGACGAACTGGGCGTTCGGGTCGATCGGCTTGCCCTGGAAGCTGAGGTTGACGATCCGGCTGCCCTTGGGCTGGGCGATGTCGATGTCGTAGCTCAGGCCGTAGACCGAGTCGTAGTTGTAGTCCGGGGTGTCCTCGGCGTTGGTCAGGGTGTCCTTGTTGACCGGGGCGCCCGCGGCGAGCTGGTTGTAGTACTTGGCCGAGAACTCCAGGTAGTCCTTGAGCTGGGCGCCCGTCAGGATGCGGGCCTCCAGGGTGTTCTCGTAGATGTACAGGCCGGCCGCGTCGCGCAGCTTGACCTGGCCGGACGGGATCAGCGCGGTGCGGTTGAACGGGGCGGCCTGGGCCACGACCGGGAGGTTGGCGTACTGCCCGCCCGCCAGCGCGGCCTTCACGGCGTCGGCCTGGACCCTGCCGATCAGGTCGATGATCGGGGTGGCCTTGAACCGGGCGTCGGCGATGGACAGCTCGATCTTGCTGGTGCCGATGTTCTGGTTGACGTACGCCACGACCTTCTTGTGCTGGCCGACGATGGCGTTGCTGATCTCCGGGTTCTCCGGCACGGTGTTGGAGTTCAGCACCCGGGCGGAGACCGAGGCGACCTTCCAGTGGCCGTCGGCGAACTCGACCTCGAAGTCGAAGCAGCTCAGGCGCTGGCCCCAGCACAGCGGCTCGGAGAGCACGACCGTCTTGCCGGTCTTCTTGTTGACGATGAGGCGCTGGGCGACCTCCTTGTGGGTGTGGCCCACCAGCACCGCGTCGATGTCCGGGACGGTCGCGGCCATCTCGCCGGAGGCGTCCTCGGGCCAGGGGAGCTGGTCGCCGTAGGTGGTGGCCTCGTCGATGCCGGAGTGGGCGGAGACCACGATGACGTCCGCGCCCGCGGCCTTCATCCGGGGCACGTACTTGGCGGCGGTCTCCACGATGCCCGGGAAGACCATCTTGCCGGCGACGTTGGCCTTGTCCCAGATCGCGATGCCCGGGTTGGTGAGGCCGAGGATGCCGACCTTGATCGGGGTGTCCTCGTCCAGCCACACCTCCTTGATCACGTACGGCTTGAAGGCGGGCCTCTCGTTCTTCGCGTGCAGCGCGTTGGCGCCCAGCAGCGGGAACTCCAGCTGGTCCTCGAAGGCCTTCACGGTGGGGATGCCGTAGTTGAACTCGTGGTTGCCGAGCGCGGCGGCGTCGTAGCCCATGAGGTTCATGGCGACGGCCATCGGGTGGTCCGGCACGTTGTCGCCGTCGGTGGCGATCGGCTCGATCCGCGCGTAGTAGTAGGTCAGCTGGGTGCCCTGGATGATGTCGCCCGAGTCGATGAGCAGGCAGCGGTCCCAGCCCTTCTCCTCGCGGACCTGGTTGGCCAGGGTGGAGATCTTGGCGAGGCCGACCGCGTTGTGGGCCTTGTCGACGTACTCGGCGTCGGTGAAGTAGTCCCAGTTGAGCACCCGGCCGTGGAGGTCGGTGGTGCCCATGACGGTGAAGGCCTGGCGGCGGGGCTTGCGCTTGTTGCCCTTGGCGGCCGCCGTGTCCGGCTCGGCGGCCGCGGCGGCGGGGGCGGCGGCGACGACGGCTCCGCCGGCCAGGGCGGCGCCGGCGGCGGTGGCGGCGGACCGGGTGACGAAGTCACGGCGGTTCAGGGACATGGACGACTCTCCCGAGTGGGAACGACGGCGGATGGGCCGTCAACTTGTGGACGTACGAGATGCGTGGCGCGTCCGCAAATGCGGTGACGCGCGTAGAAGGACGCGCGTAGAAGTGTGCCGTGCGGGCCGGGCCGCTGGATAGCCCCCGGACGTTTCCAGCAGGTGAGATCTTGGCGACTCGTTCGTGGCCGGGATGGGCGGGGCGGGGGTGGTATGGGACGGAACGGTCCGTCTCCGGCCACGGTGAAGGCCCCTCAGCCCAGCTCGGCGGCCAGCTGCTTCACCTCCCGCCCCAGCTCCGCCGCCGGGTCCGGCGCGTCCGGGCCCGCCCACGGCAGCCAGGTCCGGGCCCGCAGGTAACCGTCCACCGCGACCGGCAGCCGGTGCCGGACGATCAGGTCGGCCGTCGGACCGGGCCCCGTCTCGCGCAGCGCCGCCAGCAGCGCGTCCACCCCGGCCGAGGCGGGCAGCGGGACGCTGTCCAGGTAGGCGGTGAGCGCCTCCAGCTCGGGGTCGGGCGGCGGACCGGCCCTCTCAGGCGCAGGCGTGGGCGCGGGCGGAGGCGATGGCGCAGGCGGGGGCGGGGGCTTCGGGCCGGGCGCCAGCAGCGCGCCGGCCCCGTACAGCCCCGCCACCACCCCCGGCCACCACGCCCCGCCCAGCCCGGCGAAGTGCAGCCCCAGCCCGAGGGCGCCGCCCCCGCAGCCGACCAGGTTCCTGGTCGACTCCAGGTACCGCAGCGCCCTCCGGCCGTACCCGTCACTGGTAGCCACGGATCTCCTCGAACACCCCGTCCAGCGAACCGCCGCCGTCGAACAGCTTGCCGCCGCTCACGTCCGCGATCCCCTGCAACTGGCCCACCGCCGCCTCACCGAACTTGATCGGGAACACCGGGATCGACCTCTCGGCGGACGGCAGCGCGTCGTGGAAGCGCCTGAAGTCGCCGTCCGTGGCGCCCTCGTTGCTCTCCCCGTCCGTCATCAGCACGATCGAGGTGAAGCGGTCGTCGCCCGCCGCCTTCTGCTGGGCCTCGATCACCCGGTACGCCTGCTCCAGCGAGTCGTACAGCGCCGTACCGCCCTCGGCCCGCAGCGACTGGACGTCGGCGTTGATCGACGCCAGCTCCGCCTCCGGACCGGGCGTCCCGCCCGAGGGCGGCACCACGTGCGTCTTCGTCCACTTCACCTGCGACGCGAAGGAGACCAGCGTCACCTCCTCGCGGTCCCGGAACCGCCGCACGCCGCGGGTGTCGTCCGTGCCCGTGAGCCGGCCCAGCGCCGTCTTCAACGAGCTCAGCCGCGAACCCTCCATGGAGCCCGAGGTGTCCAGCACGTACACCGTCCTCGACGGGCGGCGCAGCTCGTTCTGGTACGAGGCCAGCAGGCCGTCCGCCACCGCCCGCGTCCCCGGGAACGGCAGCTCCCGGCGGCGGTCGGCCGGCAGCCCCGCCGCCGGCGCCGCGCCCGCCGTCACCGGGCGGCGCAGCGTCAGCTCCGAGATGCGCTGCTGCACGTCCTGCTTCAACAGGTAGGCGGCCAGCCGCTGGAAGGAGTCCCGCTCGCCCTGCCCGGTGGAGGACAGCAGCGACAGCGGGTAGTCCGCCGAGACCACGCCGTCCACCGGGCGCACCACCGTCAACCGCTGCTCCGGCGGCAGGGTCCTGTTCATCGACAGCAGCACCGACTCGTAGTTCACCAGCGCGCCCACCTTGCCGGGCTCGGCCCGGGTGTACGCCTGCGCCAGCCAGCCCGAGGAACCGGAGGTCAGCTTCTGGCCCGTGAAGAACTGCTTCAGCTGCGGCGTCGCCTTCTGCACGTCCGCCTCGGTCAGCGCCGCCCCGGCGCCCGAGAACGCCGAGGCCACCGCCACCAGGGTGGAGAAACCGGAGTTGGAGCGCGACGGGTCGGACATCCCGTACGACAGCTTCCCGGCCGCGGCCGCGTCGCCGACCTGCGCCCAGGTGACCTTCGAGCCGTCGCCCCAGCCGAGGTCGGCGAGCACCGAGGAGCGCACCCCCACCGCCACCGGGGAGACCATCACCGGGGTCTCCGACAGCACCTTGGACCTCCCGGTCGGATCCAGGCGCAGGTACTGGTTGGACGGGAACCAGACCGCGTCGTACTTGCCGTCCGCCCGGCCCGAGGAGACCGTGTCCGCGCCGTCCAGGGTGCCGGTGAAGGCCAGCTGCACCGTCACCCCGGTCGCCTTGCGGGCGTCGTCCAGGACCGGCTGGAGGTCCTGCAGCTCACTGCCGGCCAGGACGCGCAGAACGCCGGGGCGCGCGGTTTCGGCGAGCGAGCCGGTCGGGTTCGGCGGCGGCACCGGGGCGGGGGAGGAGGTGCAGGCGGTCGCCGCGGCGAGCACCGCCGCCAGCGCGGCGATCAGCCAACTGCGGCGTGTGGTCGGGTGGTTCACTTCGGGCTCCCCTTGGCCGCCGCGGTCAGTTTGAGCAGGTTGTCCAGGGACGGCACGGGCGACTGCTTCACCTTCGCCGCGTTCAGGTCCTGGGCGAAGGCCGGCTGCCTGCTGCCCTTCACCAGTTCGGCGAAGGCGCCCGGGCGGGCCTGCGGACGGAAGCCGAACCGGGCCTCCAGGGTGCGCAGCACGTCGTCGTCCTGGAGCAGGGCGGCCAGCTTCCTGCCGTTCTCCGTGCGGGCGATGATGGTGTGGTCGGAGTAGACCGTGGTGTCCGGGTACATCACCACCGTGTCGTCGGCCGACTGGCCCTGCGCCGTCAGCGAGGCGACCTGCGACTCGTATCCGAACAGCAGCGGATTGCCGACACCCGCCTGGAAGTCCCGGAACGGCTCGTCGCTGCTGCTCTTCTGGCCGCCCTGCATCGCGGTCGCCTGGTGCAGCACGGGCCGGGCGGCTTCGACGCCCGCGTCGTCGGAGACCACCTGGTGGTTGTTGAGGACGTACGACAGCAGCGCGACGTACAGCGCGCCGGAGGAGGAACTCTCCGGATCGGTGGTGGTGATGTAGATCGGCCCCGCCAGATCGCCGTGGCCCTCGGTGCCCGCCAGGTCCTGCCACCTGCGGTTCGCCTTCAGGACGTTGACGTACTCGTCCATCCTGAACGTCCAGACGCCCGAACCGTCCGGCGCGGCCAGCTTGTTGTCCTTGAGGATCTGCGCCACCGGAGCGTGCGCCACCACCACCAGCGGCGAGTAGAACGGCACCAGCGGAGAGTCCTGCTGCCCCCAGTTGCGCTGGATCTCGCGGGCCGGTGCGGTGCTCGCGGGAAACGCGAAGTCCAGGCCGGAGTTGCTCTTCGCCTGCTCGCTCATCGTCCAGGAACCGGTCGAGTCGGCGTGGACCTCCAGGCCCTGCCTCGCCAACTCCGCCTTCACCTCAGGACTTTCGAAGAACGCCCGCTTCTCCGAACCGATCAGCCCGGTGACCGTGACCGTCTGCCGCGGGTCCGGGCCGTCGTCCGGGACCAGCGCGTACGTCACCCCGCCCAACAGGGCCAGGGCGGCGACCACCCCCAGAGCGCGTCTCATTTGAGCGCCTCCCCCTCGTCGCTCCACACCCGGGCGCGGTCACCCGGGGGTGACGAGCGTCCCGCCGGGCGGGGAGCACGGACGGAAGGGCCGGTGAACCAGAGGTGAACACCGTTTCACGGAATCGCATCGACCGGGCCCCCCGGGGACCTCCGCAGGCCGCTCCCACCCGACCGCGGCGAGGGCCCTCGCACAACGGTCCGAGGAAGTGTCAGATTGTTCAACTCCCCTTACCCGAAAGGTCATCCCGCAGTCCGGACCCACGTCGAGGTTACGCGCCGGTAATGCCTACCCTCAGCAGTATGCGCCGAGCAAAAATCGTCTGCACCCTCGGGCCGGCCACCGACTCGTACGACCAGATCAAAACCCTGGTCGACGCCGGTATGGACATCGCCCGACTCAACCTCAGCCACGGCTCGCACGCCGAACACGAGGAACGCTACCGCCGCGTCCGCAAGGCCGTCGACGAAACCGGCCGCAGCGTCGGCATCCTCGCCGACCTCCAAGGCCCGAAGATCCGGCTCGACACCTTCGCCCACGGACCCGTACTCCTCGAACGCGGCGACAAGTTCACCATCTCCACCGACAAGGGCGTCGTGGGGGACAACACCATCTGCGGTACCACCTACGCCGGCCTCGCCGGCGACGTCGGCCGCGGCGAACGCATCCTCGTCGACGACGGACGGGTGACCCTGGAAGTCGTCGAGGTCGACGGCCCCCGAGTGCGATGTCTCGTCGTCGAAGGCGGACTCGTCTCCGACCACAAGGGCCTCAACCTCCCCGGCGTCGCCGTCTCCGTCCCCGCACTCAGCGACAAGGACGTCGCCGACCTGCGGTGGGCGCTGCGCACCGGGGCCGACCTGGTCGCGCTGTCCTTCGTCCGCAGCGGGCGCGACGTCGAGGACGTGCACCGGGTGATGGACGAGGAGGGGCGGCACGTCCCGGTCATCGCCAAGATCGAGAAGCCGCAGGCGGTCGAGAACCTGGACTCCATCGTGGACGCCTTCGACGGCATCATGGTGGCCCGCGGGGACCTGGGCGTGGAGATGCCCCTCGAACAGGTCCCGCTCGTCCAGAAGCGCGCCATCAAGCTCGCCAAGCGCAACGCCAAGCCGGTCATCGTCGCGACCCAGATGCTCGACTCGATGATCAACGCCTCCCGGCCGACCCGGGCCGAGGCCTCCGACGTCGCCAACGCGGTGCTCGACGGCACGGACGCCGTGATGCTCTCCGGTGAGACCTCCATCGGCAAGTACCCCGTCGAGACGGTCAGGACCATGGGCCGGATCATCGAGGCCGCCGAGAACGACATCCTGGCCGCGGGGCTGCCTCCGCTGACCACCGGCACCAAGCCGCGGACCCAGGGCGGCGCCGTCGCCCGCGCGGCGGCCGAGATCGGCGACTTCCTGCACGCCAAGTACCTCGTCGCCTTCACCCAGTCCGGCGACACCGCCCGTCGGCTCACCCGCTACCGCTCGCCCATCCCGGTGCTCGCCTTCACGTACGAGCCGGCCGTGCGCAGCCAACTCGCCCTCACCTGGGGCGTGGAGACCTTCCTCGGCCCCTTCGCGCCGACCACGGACCAGATGGTCGAACAGGTCGACGCGGCGCTGCTCTCGCTCGGCCGCTGCCAGAAGGGCGACATCGTCATCATCACCGCCGGCTCGCCCCCGGGCCTCGCCGGCTCCACCAACCTCGTCCGCGTCCACCATGTGGGGACCCTGGACGTCTGAGGGGCGTTTCCTCGGGCGGCATCCCTCGTGCGAGGGATGCCGCCCGTGCGCTGGGTCGGGTGAGGATCGGAGAGATGCGCGATCACGAGCACACCCTCTGGCGCGACCTCCGCGAGGAGGTCGTGAACCGCCCCGGCGCGGGCGCGGCCTACGAGGCCGCCCCGGGCCGAGTACGAGCGAACCGCTGTGCGGGGGTCAGTACTTGGGGCCGATGTGGGCGTCCATGAGGGCGACGGAGTCCTTGCGGGCGATGGAGATGTTGAAGCCGCCGTTGGACCGCGAGGCCGGCTTCCACTGGACGCCGACGGCGTCGAGGGCGGCGGTGAAGAGGCCGATGATGTCGGCTGAGGTGTTGGTGAAGAAGTACCTCGGGTACTCGTAGCGCTTCGTGACACCGCCCACGGTGCGGGTCGCCCAGTTGGTGATGCGGCAGCCGTCGGAGTGGATCAGGCCGCGCAGGAACTGCCATGGGTAGGCGCCCACGATCTCCTGCTGCCAGGGCGCGAGCGCGATCGGCCGCAGGTGCTTCGGGCCGGGGCCGTGCTGGGGGAAGAGACAGGGCCAGTGCTTGCTGGTGCTGACGACACTGGTGCAGCCCGGCGCGCGGACCCGGTTGACCTTGTTGTGCGGCATGACGGCGGAGACGGCGCGTTCGCACTCGCCGATGAGGCCCGGCCAGGCGTCGCAGCAGGCGATGCGGAGGGCGTGGACCTGGCGGCGGCCCTCGCTGATGCAACCGTCGCCGAGGTAGAGGCCGAGCAGGTAGGCGTAGTCGGCGCGGGGCCGGGACGGGTCGAGCCGGCCGTTGCGGACGGGGCACTCGGCCGTCATGCGGGGGCTGGGGACGGCGCCGGACGCCCACTCGCGGATCGCATAGCGGGATATTCCGGTCGCACGGCTCACCTGGCTGAAGGTCAGTCCGGAGGCGTGGAGTTCGAGCGCCCGCTGCCGCGTGGCCGTGTCGTACACGGCGCCGTCAGTGCTTGGGGCCGATGTGGGCGTCCATCAGGGCGACGGAGTCCTTGCGCGCGATCGAGATGTTGACCTGACCGGTGGGGCGCGGGATCGAGGCCTTCCACTGGACGCCGACGGCGTCGAGGGTGGCGGTGAAGAGGCCGATGATGTCGGTCGACGTGTTGGTGAAGAAGTACCTCGGGTACTCGTAGCGCTTCGTGACACCGCCCACGGTGCGGGTCGCCCAGTTGGTGATGCGGCAGCCGTCGGAGTGGATCAGCCCTCGCAGGAACTCCCACGGATGAGCGTCGACGATCTCCTGCTGCCAGGGCTCCAGGGCTATGGTGCGTTCGTGCTTCTTGCCAGGGGCATGCTGGGGGAAGTGGCAGGTCAGGTGGTTCGAATAGAGCTTGACGTTGTGACAGCCGGTCCGCCGGACTCGGCAGGGCTTGCTCCTGGGGAAGACCAGCCGCATCGCTTCCTCGACAGCCTCCATGACTCCCGGCCACTTGTCGGCGCAGGTGATGTGAAGAGTCTGGGTCCGACAGTAGTCGTCAGGCATCAGGATGTGGCCGTCTCCGAGGTAGAGGCCCAGGAGATACGCGTACGCAGGGCGGTTCATTTGGTCGCCGTAGCAGCGTGTGCACGTGGAGCGCTTGCGGCCAGGGAGCTTGTTGTGCTTGGCGAGATCCCGGTGCTTCCACCAGGCGACCGTGCCTTTCGGGACACCGAGACGCCGGGCAACCTCGGTGTTGGCTACACCTCGGCGGAGGAGATAGAGGGCTTCTTCGCGAATGGATCGAACTGCCATACGGGTGATCTTGAGCACCCTGCGCCGAACGCGCGGATGAAACGGTGTTGTCTTCACCCGAACTAATGAAGATCGCCAACTGTTAGGCTAACCTAACTGGCTTTGGAATTGAAGGAAAAGTACCCCGGGTGGGATTCGAACCCACGCTGTATGGTGTTTGAGACCATTGCCTCTTCCGCTGGGCTACCGGGGCGCCCACAGTTTCGAAGGTTGCCGCCCCGACCCTGCGAGTTCAAACATACCGTGTCTAGGTACCCTCGTGCATGCAGTACCCCGCCGGAACTAGGAGCGCAGTGAGCACCGCCGACGAGCAGGCACAGCCGCTTGAGACCGATTCGCCCCAGATCACCCGGATCGTGATCGCCGAGGACGAGGCGCTGATCCGCCTCGACCTCAAGGAGATGCTGGAGGAGGAGGGGTACACCGTCGTCGGCGAAGCGGGGGACGGGGAGACGGCGGTACGGCTCGTGGAGGAGCTGAAGCCGGATCTGGCGATCTTCGATGTGAAGATGCCGGTTCTGGACGGGCTCTCCGCCGCCGAGCAGATCCACGAGAGGCACCTGGCGCCCGTCCTGATGCTGACCGCCTTCTCGCAGCGTGAGCTGGTGGACCGGGCCCGGGACGCCGGGGCGATGGCGTACATCGTGAAGCCGTTCTCGAAGTCGGACCTGGTGCCGGCGATCGAGATGGCGGTGTCGCGGTACACCGAGATGCGGGCGCTGGAGAAGGAGATCGGGGATCTCACGCAGCGGCTGGAGACCCGGAAGCTGGTGGACCGCGCCAAGGGTGTGCTGCAGACGAAGTTCGGGCTGAACGAGCCGGCGGCGTTCCGGTGGATCCAGAAGACGTCGATGGACCGCCGGATGACGATGGCGGCGGTGGCCGAGGCGGTCATCGAGGAGGGCGAGGCCCAGGACCGCAAGAAGGCGGAAGAGGGTAAGTCCGAGTAGCACGGACATGAGGAGGGCCCGGCAGAACGGTTTCTGCCGGGCCCTCCTTGCGTTTGGTGGGTCAGTCCTCGCCGAGGTAGGCCTTGCGGACCGACTCGTCGTGGAGGAGGTCGGCGCCCGTCCCGGAGAGGACGACGCGGCCGGTCTCCATGACGTAGCCGCGGTCGGACAGCGACAGGGCGGCCTGGGCGTTCTGCTCGACCAGCAGGATGGTCGTGCCGCTCGCCTTGAGCTCGACGATGGTGGACATGATCTTCTGCATCATCAGCGGGGAGAGGCCCATCGAGGGCTCGTCCAGCATGAGCAGCTTCGGCTGGGACATCAGCGCCCGGCCCATGGCGAGCATCTGCTGTTCGCCGCCGGAGAGCGTCCCGGCGGCCTGGCGGCGGCGCTCCCCGAGGATGGGGAACAACGAGTAGGCCCGTTCCACGTCGGCCGCGATGCCGGCCGCGTCGGTGCGCAGGAAGGCGCCGAGGAGGAGGTTCTCCTCGATGGTCATGCGGGGGAAGATGTGCCGGCCTTCGGGGGAGTGAGCGAGTCCGAGGGCGACGATCTTGTGGGCGGGGACGGTGGCGAGGTCCTGGCCGTCGAAGGTGATCCGGCCGGCGGTGGGTCTGAGGAGGCCGGAGAGGGTGCGCAGGGTGGTGGTCTTGCCGGCGCCGTTGGTGCCGATGAGGGTGGTGACCTCGCCCTGGTGGACGGTGAAGCTGATGCCCTTGACGGCTTCGATCTTGCCGTAGGCGACGCGGAGGTCCTCGACCTCGAGGAGTGCGGTCACTGGGTGTCCTCCGGTGCGGCGGGGGTGGTGCTTTCGAGCGGGGCGCCGAGGTAGGCGCTGATGACGCGTTCGTCGTTCTGGACGGTCGCGCGGTCGCCTTCGACGATCTTCTGGCCCTGGACGAGCACGGCGGTGCGGTCGCAGAGGTTGAAGATGAACCGCATGTCGTGCTCGATGACGAGGACGGAGACGCCCCGGTCGCGGATGGCGAAGACGAGTTCCTCGGCGGCCCGGGTCTCCTGGGGGTTCATGCCGGCGGTGGGCTCGTCGAGGAGCAGCAGGCCGGGGTCGGAGGCGAGGGCGCGGGCGATTTCGAGCTTGCGCTGTTCGCCGTAGGGGAGGTTGCGGGCGAGGTGGTCGGCCTTGTGGGCGAGGCCGGTGAAGGCGAGGAGTTCCATGGCCTTCTCGCGGCTCTCGGCCTCGGCGCGGTGGTAGCGGGGGAGGCGCAGGATGGCGGAGAAGATGCCTTCGTCGGTGCGGGTGTGGCGGCCGACGAGGACGTTCTCCAGGACGGTCATGTTGGCGAAGAGCCGGATGTTCTGGAAGGTGCGGGCGATGCCGGCCTGGGTGACGAGGTGGGGTTTGGGGGGCAGGACGGTGCCGCGGTAGCGGACGGAGCCCTCGGTGGGGACGTACAGGCCGGTGAGGCAGTTGAAGAAGGTGGTCTTGCCGGCACCGTTGGGGCCGATGAGGCCGATGATCTCGCCCTCGCCGACGGTGAGGGAGACGTCGTTGACGGCGGTGAGGCCGCCGAATCGCATGGTGACGCCGGTGACGTCGAGCAGGGGCGCAGCTGTGGTGGTCATCTGGCGGGTCACGCCCCTGCCTTGGTGAGTGCGGTGGTGTCGTCGTCGGCCGCGGGTCGGGCGGGCTCGTCGGCTTCGTGGAACTCCAGTTGCCGGCGCCGGTTGGGGATGAGGCCTTCGGGGCGGACGCGCATCAGGACGATGAGGGCGGCGCCGAAGACGAGGAGCTGGTAGTCGGAGAGGAATTCGAGCTTCTTGGGGATGAGGAAGAGGAGGGTGGCGCCGGCCAGTGGGCCGCTGATGGTGCCCATGCCGCCGAGGATGACGGCGGCGAGGAGGAAGGCGGAGTTGGGGGGCAGGGCGTCGGCGAAGGTGTACTGGTCTGGGGTGACGGTGTAGGTGACGTGGGCCTGGACGGTGCCGGCGACGCCGGCGAGGCAGGCGCCGAGGGCGAAGGCGAGGAGTTTGAGGCGGAAGCCGTTGATGCCCATGGCTTCGGCGGCGGTCTCGTCCTCGCGGATGGCGATCCAGGCGCGGCCGATGCGGGAGTTGCCGACCCGTGCGAAGACCAGGACGACGAGGGCGGTGACGAGCAGCATCAGCAGGTAGTAGTTGCCGAAGCGGCCGATCTGGAGGCCGCCGAGGGCGTGGGTCTGGCTGAAGTCGAAGCCGAAGACGTTCAGTTCGGGGATGCGGGGGATGCCGTTGGAGCCGTTGGTGACGTTGGGGCCGGTGGTCCCGTTGAGGTTCTGCATGGTGATGCGGAAGATCTCGCCGAAGCCGAGGGTGACGATGGCGAGGTAGTCGCCGCGCAGTCGCAGGGTGGGTGCGCCGATCACGACGCCGAAGACCATGGAGACGGCGGCGCCGACGATCACGGCGGCCCAGAACGGCAGCTGGATGTGGACGGGTGAGGCGGGGGAGCCGGAGACCAGGGCGGCGGCGTAGGCGCCGACGCCGAGGAAGGCGACGTATCCGAGGTCGAGCAGGCCGGCGAGGCCGACGACGATGTTGAGGCCGAGGGCGACGGTGGCGAAGATCAGGATGTTGGTGGCGACCGAGGCGTACTGCTCGCCGGTCTGGAACGGGAAGCTGGCGGCGGCGGCGAAGGCGGCGCCGGTGGTGACCGGGCGGTACTTGAGGGTCAGGGCGCGCAGTCTGCCCAGCAGGCCGGAGCCGGCGAGCGCGGCGATCATGAAGGCGACGAGCAGCAGGTATCCGATGAAGAGCTCGCCGTAGTCGGTGTCGATGCCGAAGGTGATCGCGTAGGAGCCGACGCCGAAGGCCGCGACGATGAGCAGGACCTCGACCCAGGAGGGGAGTTCGCGGGGCGCGGGGAGGGGGCGGTCGATCTTGCCGAGGCGCAGCCGGCTGTTGGCGAGGTGGCCGAGCTGGAGCAGCAGGACGGCGCCGGCGGCGATGGCGAGGGCGCCGGAGAGGGCGGTCATCACGGGGGCGACGGGCTTGTCGCCGGGGATGGCGTGGGCGGCGATCCAGCCGACGGGGGCGGCGGGCAGGAGCAGGAAGAGCCGCTTGTCGAGGATGCGGAGGGGGACGTGGGTGCGCCGGTCGAGGGGGAGGCCGAGGGCGCCGAGGAGGCCGAGCAGGCCGCCGGCGGCGAGGACCCAGCCGCCGGGTTCGAGGTTGGCGAGGCCGCCGAGTTCGGTGGAGATGGCGGCGACGGAGTAGGCGGCGACGGCGAAGGAGCCGGTGGCGGCGTACAGGACGGCGTTGTTGCTGCGGGTGGGGGCGGCCCAGCGCAGGCCGGGGGTGCCGTGGGTGGCGAGCAGCAGGGCGAGGGTGAGGAGGCCGGCGGCGACGGCGAGCCACTGGAGGCCGGCGGGGGAGCCGTAGTAGGTGAGGTCGCCGGGGAAGTCGCTGGTCCAGGTCCAGGACATGGCCGCGGAGGCGGCGGCGGCGAGGGCGCCGAGGCCGGTGAGGGCGGTGGCGGCGGTGGCGGGCAGCGGGATGACCGGGGTGGTCTCGGTTCTGGTGGTCATGGTGGTCACGCCCTGTCCGCGACGCGCTCGCCGAGCAGGCCCTGGGGCCGGACGAGGAGCACGAGGATGAGGAGTACGAAGGCCCAGACGTCCTTCCAGGCGCCGCCTCCGAAGAGGTGCATGCCGGGCAGGTGCTGGATGTAGCCGGTGGCGAGGGCTTCGGCGAGGCCGAGGGCGAGGCCGCCGAGCATGGCTCCGTAGATGTTGCCGATGCCGCCGAGGACGGCGGCGGTGAAGGCCTTGAGGCCGAGGATGAAGCCCATCCGGAAGTCGACCTGGCCGCTGCGCAGTCCGTAGGCGACGGCGGCGACGGCGGCGAACGCGGCGCCGATGGCGAAGGCCATGACGATGATGCGGTCGGTGTCGATGCCCATCAGCTTGGCGGTGTCGGGGTCCTGGCTGGTGGCCTGCATGGCGCGGCCGGAGCGGGTGCGGGTGACGAACCAGCCGAGGGCGAGCATGCACAGGGGGGCGGCGATGATCAGGAAGAGGTCGCTGCGCTGGACGGTCACGGAGCCGAGGCTGAAGGGGTCGCCGGGGATCTTGGGGAAGACCCGGGCCTTCTTGGCGTCGGGGTAGAAGGAGAAGACGAGTTGCTGGAGGAAGATGGACAGCCCGATCGCGGTGATCAGCGGGGCGAGCCGGGGGGCGTTGCGCAGTGGCCGGTAGGCGAAGCGTTCGGCGGCGACGGCGGTGAGGGTGGAGACCAGGATGCCGGCGATCAGCATGAGTGGCAGGGCCAGCCACAGGGTGGTGCCGCCGGGGAGGGCGAGGTAGGCGGTCAGGGCGCCGAAGCCGCCGACCATGACGATCTCGCCGTGGGCGAAGTTGATGAGCTGGACGATGCCGTAGACCATCGTGTAGCCGATCGCGACGAGTCCGTAGAGGGCGCCGAGGATCAGGCCGTTGGCCAGCTGCTGCGGTAGGTCGTGCACCGCTGGGCCTCCGTAGTGCGTTCTGGGGTGTCCGCGTGGGTGGTGGATGTGGGGGCGCGCGGGGGCACTCGTGGCGCCCCCGCGCGCTGGTGGTGCTGGTGGTGACGGGTTGCGGAGGGGCGGTCAACCGTTGAAGGTGCCGGACTTCTCGACGGCCCACTTGCCGTCCTTGACGGTGTAGACGGTGAGCTGCTTGTTGGTGGTGTCACCGAACTCGTCGAAGGAGACCTTGCCGGTGACGCCGTTGAAGGAGACCTTCTGGACGGCGTCGCGGACGGCCTTGCGGGCGTCGCTGCTGGGCAGCTTGCCGTTGTTGGCAGCGACGACGTTCTTGACGCCCTCGATGATGGCCCAGGCGCTGTCGTAGGAGTAGCCGCCGTAGGTCTCGTAGGCGTCCTTGTAGTTGGCGGCCTTGTAGTCGGCGATGAACTTCTTGGCGGTGTCGAGGGTTTCGACGGGGAGGCCGACGGCGGTGGCGAAGTCGCCCTGGCTCTTGGGGTTGAGCTTGATGAACTCGTCGCTCTGGATGCCGTCGCCGCCCATCAGGGGGATGTTGACGCCGGCGTCCTTGAGCTGGAGGGAGAGCGGGCCGGCGGCGGGGTACTCGCCGCCGTAGTAGACGGCGTCGGCGCCGGAGGCCTTGACCTTGGTGACGATGGCGGAGAAGTCGCGGTCGTCGGGGTTGACGTGCTCCTCGCCGGCGAGGGTGCCGCCGAGCTTGGTGAACTGGCCCTTGAAGGTGGCGGCGAGGCCGGCGCCGTAGGTCTTCTGGTCGTCGATCAGGAAGACCTTGGTCTTCTTGGCGTCGTTGTAGAGGAACTGGGCGGCGAAGGGGCCCTGGACGGCGTCGGTGGTGGCGGTGCGGAAGTAGGACTTGAAGGGGCGCTTCTTGTCGCCGGTGGCCCACTTCTCGCCCTGGCTGAGGGCGACGCCGGTGTTGGCGGGGGAGATCTCGGTGAGGCCGGCGTCGTCGAAGATCTGCTGCATCGACTGCGCCACGCTGGAGTTGAGCGGGCCGACGACGCCGAGGACCTTGGAGTCGCTGACCAGCTGGGTGGCGTTCTGCTGGCCGGGGGCGGGCTTGGCGGTGTCGTCCAGGGCCTTGACCTCGAACTTGACGCCGGGGACCTCGTTGGTGGCGTTGGCGGTCTTGACGGCGAGGTCGACGGAGTTGCGGATGCCGAGGCCGAGGGCGGAGAGGTCGCCGGTGAGCGGGGCGTCGACGCCGATCACGACGGTGGTGGCGGCGGCGTTGTTGTCCTTGCTGCCGGCGTTGTCGCCGGACTTGCCGCCGCGGGAGCCGCAGGCGCTGAGGCTGAGGGCGCCGATCACGGCAATGCTCACGACAATTGCTGAACGATGACGCACGAGGGTCCCCTTCGGTTCAGGAGGCGCCGCGCCGAGTGGCGGGAGCCGGGATGCGCGGAGGGCCGGGCCCATTCCGGATGGCGCGGTGACTGGCCGTGACTCTAGATGTCGGGGGGCGGCTCGGGCAGTGGTGTGAGCAGGCTGTGATTCTCTTGTTATGAGCACACGGAGCATTTGTCTCAGCATGTGGTCGTTCCGGCTCGACCGACCCTGAACTGCCGGGCGTTTACCCGCTGGTGGCGGGATGTAAGGGCCAGAAATGGGGGTTGCCGCTGGCGCTGTCGATAATCGGACGCAGGTGTCCGATGTGCTGCATTCGACCGTGCACGTCCGCATTGCGGACAAGGGGGCGCGGTGAAGGGGCTTCGGGGTCTCGGAACCGCCGCTTGCGTGGATTTCCTGCTTGTTACGCTGCGTTACAGGAGTGGGAGGAAGGGTGGGAGACGCGTCGATCGCACCCGGACATGCCGACGCCCCCTCGCTCAGACCAACGCCTGCCCACGGGGGCGGACGGTCAAACGAGGGGGCGGGAAGGGGACTTGCTGCTCTCCGGGCCGAACCGGCCGTACCCGCAGGCCCGTTACAGGTCGCGCAGCATGCAGGTCAGCCGGCAGCTGGTGACCCGCTTGCCGGTGTCGTCGGTGATCGCGATCTCGTACGTGGCGGCCGTGCGACCCTTGAACACCGCCGTCGCCACCCCGGTGACCAGACCGGAGGTGGCCGAGCGGTGGTGGGTCGCGTTGAGGTCCACGCCCACCGCGTACCGGCCCGGACCGGCGTGCAGCATCGCGCCGATCGAGCCGAGCGTCTCGGCCAGCGCCGCCGAGGCGCCGCCGTGCAGCAGCCCGTACGGCTGCTGGTTGCCCTCCACCGGCATGGTGCCGACCACCCGGTCGCCGGAGGCCTCGACGATCCGGATGCCGAGCTTCTCGCCGAGGTGGCCGCCGGAGAAGGTCTCCGGGCTCACACCGAGCTTGGCGAAGTGGTCGAGCACGTCCTGCGGGACCTTCAGGACGGGGGCGGTGTCGGGAGCCGCGTCGGTCATGGGGGTACTCCTTCGGGGGTGTCGCGTCGTCGTGCTGCCTGTGATCGTACGACCGTCCTACTCGGCGGTAGCGGCGGTGCCGCACGCGCGGCGCCCCTTTTGTCGGTGCCGGGCCATAGGATCGGTGACCGGTAGTGGAATCGGCAGGAACGGACGTTGACGTGGCTACGCAGAGTACGGACAAGGGCGCGACGGGTGACGGCGGGGCCGGCGCGCGGCCCCGGCTGATGCTGCTCGACGGGCACTCGATGGCCTACCGGGCCTTCTACGCCCTGCCCGTGGAGAACTTCAACACCTCCACCGGCCAGCCCACCAACGCGGTCTACGGCTTCGCCTCGATGCTCGCCAACACCGTCCGCGACGAGCGGCCCACCCACCTCGCCGTCGCCTTCGACCTCTCCCGGCAGACCTTCCGCTCCGTCGAGTTCCCCGACTACAAGGCCAACCGCGCCAAGACGCCGGACGAGTTCCGCAGCCAGGTCGGCCTGATCGGCGAACTCCTCGACGCCATGAACATCCCCCGGATGACGGTCGAGGGCTTCGAGGCCGACGACATCATCGCCACCCTGGCCACCGCCGCCGAGGCGGCCGGCTACGACGTCGACATCGTCACCGGCGACCGCGACTCCCTCCAGCTCGTCACCGACCACGTCACCGTGCTCTACCCCACCAAGGGCGTCTCCGAGCTCACCCGCTTCACCCCGGAGAAGGTCACCGAGAAGTACGGCGTCGCCCCGCGCCAGTACCCCGACCTCGCGGCCCTGCGCGGCGACCCGTCCGACAACCTGCCCGGCATCCCCGGCGTCGGCGAGAAGACCGCCGCCAAGTGGGTCAACCAGTTCGGCTCCTTCGACGAACTCGTCGCCCGCGCCGACGAGGTGAAGGGCAAGATCGGCGAGAAGCTGCGCGACAACCTCGACTCGGTCAAGCGCAACCGGGTGCTCACCGAGCTGGTCCGCGACGTCGAACTCCCGCTGGGCGTCGCCGACCTGGCCCGCCGGCCGTTCGACAAGGCCGCCGTCGGGGTCCTGATGGAGTCGCTGGAGTTCCGCAACGCCAACTTCCGCGACCGGGTCTTCGGCATCGACCCGGCCGTCGGCGAGGCCTCGGCGGAACCCGAGCTCGCCCCCGGCGTCGAGGTCGACGGCGAACTGCTCACCGACCCCGGCACGCTCGCCGCCTGGCTGCGCGAGCACGCCGCCGACAGCAAGGCGCCGGTGGCGCTGGCCGCCGTCTACCAGTGGGCGCTCGGCGCCGGCGAGGTCACCGAAGTCGCCCTCGCCGTAGGGGAGTCGGCTGCCTGGTTCGACCCGGCGCTGCTCGCCGAGGAGGACGAGCGGGCCTTCGCCGGCTGGCTCGCCGACCCGGCCGCCCCCAAGGCCCTGCACATCGCCAAGCAGGTCATGCGCGCCTTCGCCGAACGCGGCTGGACCATCGCCGGGGTCGTCGCCGACACCGCGCTCGCCGCCTACCTGGAGAAGCCCGGCCGCCGCACCTTCACCCTGGAGGTCCTCGCCGAGGAGTACCTGGCCCGCTCCCTCACCCCCGCCCCGGCGGCCGAGAGCGGCCAACTCGCCTTCGACGCACCGGAGGAGGACCCGACCGCGCACGCCCAGGCCCTCATGCTCCAGGCCCGCGCCGTGCTCGACCTCGCCGCTCTCTTCGACACCCGCCTCGCCGAGGTCGGCGCCGCCGGGCTGCTGCACGACATGGAACTGCCCATCGCCGCGCTGCTCGCCCGCATGGAGCGCCACGGCATCGCCGCCGATCGCGAGTGGCTCACCCGGCTGGAGACCCAGTTCGCCGCCGAGATCCAGCGCTGCGTCGAGGAGGCCCACGCCGCCGCCGGGCACGAGTTCAACCTCGGCTCGCCCAAGCAGCTCCAGGAGATCCTCTTCGGCGAGCTCGCCCTTCCCAAGACCAAGAAGATCAAGACCGGCTACACCACCGACGCCGACGCGCTCACCTGGCTGGCCACCCAGACCGACAACGAACTGCCCGTCATCCTGCTGCGCCACCGCGACCAGGCCAAGCTGCGCACCACCGTCGAGGGCCTGCTCAAGACGGTCTCGCCCAAGGGCCGGATCCACACCACCTTCAACCAGATGGTCGCCGCCACCGGCCGGCTCTCCTCGCAGGATCCGAACCTGCAGAACATCCCCGTCCGGACGGAGGAGGGGCGCGCCATCCGCCGCGCCTTCGTCGTCGGGGCCGGGTACGAGTCGCTGCTCACCGCCGACTACTCGCAGATCGAACTGCGGATCATGGCCCACCTCTCCGAGGACGAGGCGCTGATCGAGGCCTTCGCCTCCGGCGAGGACCTCCACACCACCGTCGCCTCCCAGGTCTTCGAGGTCCCCGGTGCCGCCGTCGACGCCGAGATGCGCCGCAAGATCAAGGCGATGTCCTACGGCCTCGCGTACGGGCTGTCCGCGTACGGGCTCTCCCAGCAGCTCGGCATCAAGCCGGCCGAGGCCCAGGGCCTGATGGACACCTACTTCGAGCGCTTCGGCGGTGTGCGCGACTACCTGCACCGGGTCGTCGACGAGGCCCGCGCCACCGGTTACACCGAGACCCTGCTCGGCCGCCGCCGCTACCTGCCCGACCTCAACAGCGACAACCGCCAGCGCCGCGAGATGGCCGAGCGGATGGCACTCAACGCCCCCATCCAGGGCTCGGCCGCCGACATCGTCAAGATCGCCATGCTGAGGGTGGACGACGCCCTGCGCGAGGCCGGGCTCACCTCCCGGATGCTGCTCCAGGTGCACGATGAAATCGTGCTGGAGCTCGCCCCGGGCGAGCGCGACCGGGTCGAGGCCATCGTCCGCGAGCAGATGGCCGGTGCCTACCCGCTGCGTGCCCCGCTCGACGTCTCCGTCGGCGTCGGCGCCGACTGGGAGGCCGCCGCGCACTGACGGTGGTTCCCCGGACGGGCCCGGACACAGGGAGTGTCCGGGCCCGCCGATCCCGGGGCGCGGCTGCCGGAGGGCTTCCCGACTACGGCTGCTCCGGGATCCGGGAGCGGCTCCGGAAGTCCGGGTAGCCCAGGATGAGCAGCTTCTCAAACGGGTCGAGGCCGTAGGGGACCACCTTGCCGGTGAGTTCGAAGCCGAGCCGCCGGTAGAACGCCAGCGCCCGCTCATTGCCCTCGTGCACGCCCAGGGTCAACCACCGCACGTCGGTGTTGACCCGGGCGTAGCGGATGCTCGCCCGCACCAGGTCGGCGGCGGGGCCAGCTGGCCCGCGGTGCTTCGGGGACACGTAGACGGAGTGGTGAACGTGGTCCGGGACGGCCGGGAGGGGCCCGACACCGGCGATCCCGACCCAGTTTCCGGCCTCGTCGGCGGCGACGAAGGTGGCCGACTCCTGGGCGGTGGCCCCGACGGCGGCCTGCTGCCGCCAGGCGTCGTCGGGGAGCGTGGCGGTGTCCTCGTAGGAGGAACTGAACGCCGTGGGTGAGTCGCGCAGCGCCTCCAGCCTGATCGAACGGAGTTGCCGGTGCTCCGTGCTGGCCATTCGGCGTACGACGTAGTGCATGGGGCCGACTTTCGCGGGTTCGGGTCCGACCTCAGACCTGTTCGAAGTGGAACGCCTTGATGAAGCAGTCGCGGGGCTGGGAGACCGCGAAGAGCACGCAGTCGACGAGGGACTGCGCGGTGAGGGGAGCCTCGGCGTGGCGCGGGGTGGTCTCCCACTCCTCGGTGAGGGGGTCGGGGTTGTCGAAGTCGGGCGGGTAGAGGGAGATCACCCGTACTCCCCGGGGCCGGAGGCGCTTGGAGAGGACGTCGACGAACCCGGCCTGGGCGTTCTTGGCCGCGTAGAAGGAGTCGTGGGCGTCCGAGCGGTGATGGCCGGGGGTTCCGCAGGCGGAGACCATGGTCACCACGTCCGGCTTGGCCGAGTTGAGCAGGAGGGGGAGGAAGCTCTTCACGGTCAGGACGGTGCCGGTGGCGCCGGAGGCGATGGTGTCGACGACGTCGGCGTCGGAGGCGGACAGGAGGTCCGGGCCTGCGAGGTAGCGGGAGCCGTTGTTGATCAGCACGTCGATGTGGCCGGTGTGCCCGCCCACTGCAGCGGCGAAGCCGCGGATCGCGGCAGGATCCGTCAGGTCGCAGGCGAAGGCGTGGACGCGCTGGTTCCCTCGGTCGCGTATCTCGTCCCGGACCTGCTCGGCGGCGGCGAGGGTGCGGGCGGAGAGGTAGACCTCGGCGCCGAGGTCCGCCAGACGGATGGCCAGGGTGCGCCCGAAGTCCCGGCCGGCAGCGGTGATGACCACCCGGTGGTCGTCGAATCTCATGCGCCCAGCCTGGCCGACGGCGAGGCGGCGGCGCATCCGCCCGTGCTCGCGCCCAGCGGACCGGGCTGTCCGGGCCTGCCGCTACGATCTGCCCCGGCCGTCGCGCGGTGGGCGCGGCGTGGATCGGGGGGAGCGGCGATGACGGAACAGGGTGCGGCGGAGCGGCGGACGTTGCTGCGGCCGCGAGTCGCGGTACCGGCCGCGCTGGCGGCGCTGCTGCTGGCGGGCGGGTCGGTCTGGGCGCTGTCCGGTGGCGGGAGCGGTGCGGCGCCGGTAGGGGCGGGTACGCCGAGTGCGGCGGTGAGCCCGACTGTCCAGCTGTCGCCGACCGCTGCGCCGACGCCGACGCCGACGCCGACACTGACGCCGGCTCCGGCCGAGGTGCCGGCCTCGCCGAGCCCGACCGCCGAGCCGACCGCCACGCCGGAGCCGGACGAGCCCGGGACCGCCGCCCCTGCTGCGCCCCGGAGGCCGGCTACGAAGGGTGCGGCCGCTCCGGCAGCTCCGGCCGGGGCCGCCGGGGCCGCCGGGGCCGCGAAGCCCAAGGCTCCGGCCGCCCCGGCCCGGCAGGACCCGCACGACATGGCCCCGGTGCCCTGCACCGACTGCCGGACCGAGCCGCAGCCCGGCTCCGGCGACTGCTACCCGCGCGGCGAGGCCAAGGTCATGGTCTGCGGCCCCATCCAGACTCCCACCCCGATCCTGCGCCCGGGCCAGTCCATCGGCACCCCGACACCGGGCTGGCCGAACCACACTCACTGACGGGGCGACCCCCGACGACGGGCGTGCGCGGGAAGTCGGACGGGCCGACGTCCCGCACGTGGCCGCCACGGTCGTGAACGCGTACCGGAGTTCGGCCGGAGTCCGTTGATCCCGCAGGCCGGCCGCCGGCCGGTTGAGGACTCAGGCCAGGCGCGCCAGGGCGAGCGTCAGCGCGTGGTCGAGGGACGCGTCGGCGTCGCACGGCGCGTCGGGCTGGACGCCGGTGCCTTCCCAGTTGGTGCCGGAGACCGGGTTCTCCGCACGGGCGACGGGCACGCTGAGTTCCAGGTGCGGGTGCACCGTCCAGCCGTCGCGGGGGTGGGCGCCGCCCCGGGTGGCCTCCCCGACGACCACGGCGCGCCCGAGCTGCTGCAGGTCGTAGGAGAGCTCCTCGGCCGCGGAGAAGGTTTCCGCGCTGGTCAGCACGTAGAGCGGCTTGTCGGCGCCGAAGCGGGCACCCGGTACGAACGGGGGCGTCCAGGACTGCTCGGCCACCTCCCCCTGGCGCGAGACCAGGGTGTTGAGGTGCGTGCGGCCGTCGAGCAGGTAGCCGCAGACGAAGGCGACCGTGTCCGGGTCGCCACCGGTGTTGCGGCGCAGGTCCAGTATCAGGGCGCGGGCGGGGGCCACCAGCGACATCGCCGCGGTCAGCGGCTGCGCCGCCCAGTCCAGCGGGAACATCTTGGGCGCGATCTCCAGGAGCGCGACGCCGCCGTCGAGGAGTTCCAGGCGCGGAACACCGCTCAGGGAGGCGTCGAACTCCCTCCGCATCGCGGCGAGTGCCGCCTCGCCCCTGTTCGGCGGCACCGGCACGGCGTGGTACTTGAGGGCCAGGTGCAGGTCGCCGTTGACGGACCGCAGGTCCGCGGTGACCGCCTCGGCCAACTCCTCGGCGGATCCGGCCTCGTAGGCGCCCTCGGCGCCACGGCTCCGCAGCAGGGCAGCCAGTAGCCGGGCGGCATCGGGGAAGACGTAGTTCTCGCTCACCAGGTCGGCGATCGACTCGACGACGGCGGCGGCGTCCAGCGCGGGAGGCACGGTGATGGAGGTCATGGGAGGGAGTAGAGCAGCGGCTTGCCAAAGCGTCAAACGTACTTAACGCTTGATCTGGTGAGCCATCAACCGAACGAGGACGTCCAGCGGATCAGCACGCCCGTGCAGCACGCCGCACTCGCCCACCCCGTGCGCCAGCGCCTGCTCTTCGCCCTGAGCGCCGGACCGTCGACGATCAGCCGGCTCGCCGCGCGGCTGGGAGTGAACAAGGGCAGCGTTTCCCACCACCTCAAGGTGCTGTGCGAGGCGGGGCTGGTCCAGGACGCGGGAACGCGACGGGTGCGCGGCGGCACCGAGAAGCACTACCGGCGGAGCGCCGAGCGACTCCTCGTCGACGAACCGCAGCCCGGGGGCACGGCCGCGCTGTTCGGTGCCGTGGCCCAGGAGCTGGACCGCTCGCCCGTCGACCACCTGCTGACGCTGCGCCACATCCGGCTCGATCCGGCCAAGGCGGCGCGGCTCGCCGAGGCGCTGGCCGCGCTGGTCGACGGGACGGAGGAGGACGCGGAGGGCGAGCCGGTGCACGGCCTCCTGGTGACGCTCTACCAGCAGGCCGGCCCGTAGGGCCGGGTGGCCGCTTGCCGAGGAGGCGGAAGTCGTGGCGCTCGTCGTCGAGCGCCGCGCTCCCGCGCTACGTCTTCACGGCGAACGAGTGGCAGCTCCGAGCGAGGCGGGCTCCGTCGAGCCGTCGGGGGCGAGGAACCAGCGGACGTCCGAGGCGAGGTCGGACATCTGTTGCCCGGCGTCCAGCCAGGTGGTGACCGAGGCCTCCCAGGAGTCGTCCCGGACGGTCCACGGGCGGACGGCCCAGGTGAGGCCGACGTGGCCACCGGAGTGGAAGACGGCCCGGAGGGTGAGGTGGTTCGTGCTCCAGGTGCGTTCGCCCTCCCACCCCTGGTAGTCGGCGGCCAGCGCGTCGAGGAAGTCGGGCAGGTGCTCGGGCCCCCGGTACCACGGGATGACCGAGTCGAGCCGGGCCCGGAGGCCGTGGGCGTGCAGTTCAACCGCGAAGCCGGTGCCGTACCCGTCCGGGAAGTGGCGGTCGGCGAGCCTGACCCGGGTGGTCGGGTCGTTCCGGCAGCGGACGTCGACGGTCGGTGCGTCGGTGGGATCAGGGGCCTGAGCGTTCATCCGCCGGACGTTAGACGGCTTCGCGCCGGAAGTCATCGCGGTTTGGCGTGGCTGCCGCGGGAGCCGGGTGCTGCACAGGAAGTCGGCGGGGCCGATTTCCTGTGCATGGTGGGGCGCGGGGCCGGCGGGACGGCTGGCCTCAGTGGATGGGGAGGGCCTTGACGCCGGAGAGGATCGGGACGAGCTGGTACCGCCCGTCGCCCTGGCCGCAGGAGGGCTTGGTGTCGGGAGTGTTGGAGATGTTCGTCCCGGCGTTGAACCGCCCGTCTCCGCTCGGGCCGAAGGTCGTGAGGTGGTCGCGGAAGCCGTCGAAGTAGTACATGCACTGGTGCAGGTTCAGGTACCGCCCGGCGGTCAGGTCCAGGGGCGTGACGCCCGACAGCAGGGGGATGGGGTGGTCGGTGCCCCCGCCGCCGCAGCTGACCGCGGTGTCACGGGTCTCGGAGACGTTGGTGCCGGCGACGAACTTGACGTCGGTGGTCCCCACCACCGTGGTGAGGTGGTCGAGGTCGAAGTCGCTCCAGAACATGCACTGGTGCAGGTTCAGGTAGCGGCCGGACGTCAGGTCGTAGGGTTGGGCGGCCGTGTAGACGTTGGGCTCGTACCTGCCGTCCCCGGGGCCGCACACGGCGGCGGGGACGGGGGTGTCGGAGACGTTCGTCGCCGCGCTGAACCGCCCGTCCAGGCTCGGGACCAGGGTGGTCAATAGGTCGAAGTTGGGCGCACCGAGCGGGCTGTTGTAGACGCACTGGTGCAGGTTGAGGTACCGGCCGGCCGGGGCCTGCGGCGCGCCGTGGGCGGCGGGGGTGGCGGGGGTGGCGGGGGTGGCGGCGGCGGGAGCCGGCCCGGCCAGCGCGGTGACGGACAGGGCGGCGGCAGCGAGCGCGGCGGACCGCGGGGCGAGACGCATGGTGTTCTCCGTGGTGGGGGTACGGCCGCTCCTGATGAGTGGCCGCCACGCAGGAGGTTTCCCGGGCAGACGGAGGGCCCGGGCCGCTGCGCTCGCAACTTCACCTGAAACGACCGGGCGCCGCGGTCCTGCGGTACCCCCTCCGGCGCTGCGCAGGAAGTCGGTGGGGTCGACTTCCTGCGCACGGCGAAAACGCGTGTCCGAACGGAGCGCGCTGGTGCCACACTGCGCGCCATGACCACACCTGAGCTGAGCGACCTGGACTACCTGCGGGAGATCGAGCGCCTCGCCTACCGCGTCACGGTCGAGGCTTCCGACGAGGACTGGTTCTCGTACGCGCCGGATCCGGAGGACGCGACACCGCTGCAGCGCAGCGTCAACGCCCTCGCCCGCGTCGTGCGGAGCTACCACTTCGAGGGCGACGGCTGCGTGGAGGAGGACCGTCCGTTGGTCAGGCTCGTCGGGGCGACCGTCTTCAAGCCCGGGGCCATGCCGGTAGGAATCGCCGAGGACTTCGAGGAAGCCTGCGCGGTTCTCGGTGTCGAAGCGCGGCCGGAGGGATGGGCGCTGTGGAACACCTGGGACGAACAGGGCCAGCAGGTGACCATGGTGGTGTCCGCTGTCGAGACCACTCAGGGTCTCTTCGAGAACTGGTCGCGGGGGCGGGCCCTCGACCCGGTGACGCCGCTGCCCTCACAAGTCGCCCTGGTCCGTCGTGGCTGGATCGGCCCGATGACCTTCTCCCCGCGCGGTGTCAGCCGGACCGGCCGCGGCGGACGGTCGTTCTGACCGAGGGGGACGTGAGGCGGCCCGACACCGCACCGGCGGTTGCCCACCGCTGGCCAGCGGCCCGGGCAGCCCCCGGAGAACTGCGGCGCGGGCCCCTGCCGAGTTGCAGGGGCCCGCACCGGTGGACAGCAGGGGAGCCGCCGGGAGCCGCTCTCGCCGAGCAGCGTCCTGGCCGACACCGCCTACCGTCTGCCGACGGCCTGACGGCCGGGTCTCACTTCAGGTGCCGGGTGAAGAACTGGGCTGCGGCGTCCCCCGCGAACTGCGGGACGCCGGTGTGGCCGCCCATGTTGGCGTGCAGGGACTTCTCCTCGGAGCCGAAGGCGTCGAACAGGTCCAGGGACGCCTGCCGGTCGTTCCCTTCGTCGTCCCACTGCAGCAGGACGTGCAGCGGAATGGTGACCTGGCGGGCCTCCTCGAAGGTGGCGCGAGGCACGAAACTCCCGGCGAAGAGTCCGGCGGCCACGATGCGCGGCTCGACCACCGCAAGCCGAACGCCGATGGAGATCACTCCTCCCGAGTACCCGACGGGGCCGCCGATCTCGGGCAGCGACAGCAGGGCGTCCAGGGCGGCCTGCCATTCCGGGACGGCCTTGTCGACGAGCGGGAGGACGAGGGCGTCGATGATCTCGTCGCTGACCGGTTCGCCGGCTTCCATGGCCCGGCGCACGTCGGCGCGGGCCTGCTCGACGGCGGCCCAACGGGGCCGGTCGCCGCTTCCGGGAAGCTCGATGGTGGCTGCGGCGAAGCCATCCGCCACCGCCTGCCGGGCCCGGGCCACCAGTCGGGGGTGCATCTTGCGCAGCCCGAGCGGGGGGTGGCCGAGCAGGATCAGCGGCACCGGTGCGGATGCGGACGCGGGCGTCCACAGGATGCCGGGGATCTCGCCGAGGGTGAACGCACGCTCGACGACACCGTCGTCGAGGTGCTCTTCAGACGTGAAATGCACGGTCGTGCCTTTCGGGAGTGCTCATGAACGGCGCTCCCGGACGACCTATCGCCCGACCGTGACCCCGGAGGGGAGCACCCATGTCGATATTGCGTTCACGGGTACCACCTCCTCGTTCTCTCGCACGGCCTCCGGAAACGTAGCAGGGGGCGCGGTGGTCCTCCAAGCGGTTTTCTGTGCGGGCTCCGCGGCCGAGGAGAGTGCTGGTGAACTGGTGAACGAAGCCGGGCGCGTTGCTTCCCCTGTGCGCCTGCCCAGGCCCGACATGCGCCTTCCGGGCAGGCGAAACAATCTCTTCGCTCCCCTGACGGCGTCAGTTCCTCGGCTTGGTGCGGCGGGTGGGCTCGGCCGTGGTCGGGTCCTCGGGCCAGGGGTGGCGGGGGTAGCGGCCCCGCAGGTCCGCGCGGACGGCGTGGTAGCCGTTGCGCCAGAAGCTCTCCAGGTCACCGGTGACGGCGGCGGGGCGGCCGGCGGGGGACAGCAGGTGGATGGTCAGCGGGACGCGGCCGCCGGCGAGGGCGGGGGTTTCGGTCCAGCCGAAGAGCTCCTGCAACTTGACGGCCAGGAAGGGGCGTTCGGTGCTGTAGTCGACCCGTATCTTCGAGCCGGACGGCACGGTGATGCGCTCGGGGGCCAACTCGTCGAGGCGGCCCGCCTCTCCGGTGGCCCAGGGGAGCAGGCGCTGCAACGCGGCCGTCGTGTCGATGCGGGCCAGATCCGCGCGGCGGCGGGCGCGGGACAGCTCGGGCTCCAGCCACTCGTCGGCGCGTTCCAGTAGCGCCTCGTCGGAGACGTCCGGCCAGGGGTCGCCGACGGCGGTGCGGAGGAAGGCCAGGCGTTCGCGCAGGCCGGGGGAGGGCCAGGTCAGCAGCGCGCTGACGCCCTCGCGGGTGAGGCCTTCGAGGATCGCGGCCCGGACGAGTGCCGGGTCGGGGCGGTCGAGGGGCTTCTCGGAGAGCTCGATGGCACCGAGGGCTTCGAGCCGGCGGGAGACGACTTCGTCCCGGCGGGTGTCCCAGTGGACCTCCTCGCGCGAAGCGAGCAGGGCCGCGCCGGCCTGGCGGGCGGTGTCCTCGTCCAGGGCCGCCGCGTGCAGGACGCGCGCCGAGTGCGCCCCGGCCTGGCGGTCGGCGACGGCGACGGCGAGCCAGGGCAGGGCGCCGAGCCGGGTGTCGGGGGCGAGCTCGGCAGCCGTTCCGGAGGCCATCAGGTACGGGCTGCGCTCGCCGGGAGCGGGCCGTTCGACCCGGGCGCGGGCGATGCGTTCCGGGAAGGCGAGGGCCACGACGAGGCCGGCGGCCGTCGCGTCGGGCAGCGGGGTGGCGGGTTCGTCGGAGGTGGCGCGCTGGAGGCGGCGGACTTCGTCGCGCCAGCGGCCTGCGTACGGGTCCTTGGAGGTGCGCACCGCCCGCCACACCGCGTTGAGGTCGTCGCCGAGGGCGCGCGGAGGTTCCTCGGAGAGCAGGGCGACCACCTCGGCGGCCCGGCGGGCGCCGACGGTCGGCGCACCGTCCAGCAGGGCGCGGGCGAGCCGGGGGTGCAGCCCGGTGCGGGCGAGGCGCGCACCCCGTGGAGTGGCCCGGCCGTCGGAGGAGACCGCCCCGAGGGCGGTCAGGGTCCGCCGGGCCGCGGCCATCGCCCCCGCGGGCGGGGCGTCGGGCAGGGCGAGGCCGGTGGCGTCCGGGTCGCCCCAGCAGGCAGCTTGGAGCGCGAACGAAGTGAGGTCGGCGAGCGCGATCTCCGGCGTGGGGAACCGTGCCGCACGCGCGTCCTCAGCCTCGTGCCAGCAGCGGTACACCGTCCCCGGCGCCTCGCGCCCCGCACGCCCCGCGCGCTGGCGGGCGGCGGCGAGCGAGGCCCGTACGGTGACGAGCCCGGCCAGCCCCCGGGCGTGGTCGGTGCGCGGTTCGCGGGCGAGCCCGGCGTCGACGACGACCCGCACGCCGGGCACGGTGAGCGAGGACTCGGCGACGGCGGTGGCGAGGACGACGCGCCGCCCGGCAGAGGGGGTGAGCGCGGCGTCCTGGACGGCCTGCGGGGCCCGCCCGTGCAGCTGGAGCACCTCGGCCGCCACGCCGCCCAACTGCCCGGCGACGCGGGCGATCTCGCCGACGCCGGGCAGGAAGCAGAGCACGTCCCCGTCGCGTTCCCCCAGGGCCCGCCGGACCACCGCCGCGACGTGGTCGAGCAGCGCCGGGTCGACCCGCGTCCCGTGCGCGGGCCGGACGGCGCGCGGCGGTGGCGCCCAGACCACGTCCACCGGATGGGACACCCCCTGCGCCTCCACCACCGGCGCACCGCCGAGGAGTTCGGACCAGGCCCGCGTGTCGGAGGTGGCCGAGGCGCAGACCAGCCGCAGTTCGGGCCGCAGCGCGGCCCGGACGTCCAGCAGGAAGGCGAGCGCGGTGTCGGCGTCCAGGTGCCGTTCGTGGCACTCGTCCAGGACGACGACGTCCACCCCGGGCAGCTCCTGGTCGCGCTGGAGCCGTTGCAGCAGCACACCGGTGGTGACCACCTCGACGACCGTCTCCGGCCCGACGCGACGCTCCCCGCGCACGGTGTAGCCGACCCGGCCGCCGACGGACTCGCCGAGCAGCCAGGCCATCCGCCGGGCGGCGGCCCGTACGGCGAGCCGCCGCGGCTCGGCGACCAGGACGCGCCGGACGACACCTGGATCCAGCAGCCCCGCCAGGGCCAGCGGCACCAGCGTCGTCTTGCCCGTGCCGGGCGGGGCGGCGAGGACGGCGGTGCCGTCCGCGTCGAGCGCCTCCTGGAGGGCGGGCAGCGCGGTGCGGACCGGCAGTTCGCGCCAGGCGGGGTTCAACGAGCTCAGCCCCGCTCGGTGACGAAGATCGCCGTGCCCGGGATCAGCCGCCCGCGCAGCGGGGACCAGCCGCCCCACTCCTGCTCCAGGTCGGCCGGCCACTCGGGCTCGACCAGGTCGATCAGCCGGAAGCCGGCGGCGACGAGCTCGCGCACCCGGTCGCCGAGGGTGCGGTGGTGCTCGACGTACGTGGCGTCGCCGTTCTCGTCCTGCTCGACGTACGGGGTGCGGTCGAAGTAGGAGGACATCGCGGTGAGCCCCTCGACGCCGGGCTCGTCGGGGAAGGCCCAGCGGATCGGGTGGGTGACGGAGAAGACCCAGCGCCCGCCGGGCCGCAGCACCCGGTGCACCTCGCGCATCAGGCGCTCGGTGTCGGCGCTGAACGGCACGGCCCCGTAGGCGGAGCAGGCGAGGTCGAAGGAGGCGTCGGCGAAGGGCAGGACGGCGGCGTCGGCCTGGACGACGGGGACGGGCGCGGTGCCGCGGCCGAGGTCGATCCGGCGGGAGTGCTGGAGCTGGCGGTAGGAGATGTCCAGGGCGACGGGGCGGGCGCCGCGGGCGGCCAGCCAGCGGGAGCACTGGGCGGCGCCGGCGCCGATCTCCAGCACGTCGCGACCCGCGACGTCTCCGAGCAGACGGGCGTCTGCCTCGTCCAGCCCCTCGGGGCACCAGGTGAAGCGGTCGTCGCCGAGGAACTCGCCGTGCTCGTCCTGGTACTCGTCGGCGTTGCGGTCCCACCAGTGCCGGCTCGCCCGGCTGCTCTCCCCGGCGCCGGCCGCGCGCCGCACCGCGTCGTCGCCGTCCTCCTCGGCGGAGTCGACCCCCTCGACGGACTCGACCCCCGCGGCCTCCGCGGCGGAGGTGTCAAGATCGTGAAGGGAGGACTGGGGGGTGGTGGCCACGGTGACAATGCCCATCGCGTAGGGTATGGAGTGCGGAAGCGCCGCTGCCGCGAACCGGCCCGTTCAGGGACGGATCCTGGCGGTGGCATCCGGGGAAGGGCCCCTGCGAGCGCCACCGCGAGGTGCGCAATCGGAGGATATGGCCTGATCCGTACCGGGCTCCACCGTCTTGCCTCTCTTGGCGTTGACCGTGCCTGGCCGTCCCCGTATGCTACAAGTTGCGCTGCGGGCCTGCGCGCCTCGGACGGAGCAGGTCGCGCTCGCATCTGTCGAAGACCCCACGGTCGCAAGACGGACGCCGGTTCTCGTTGTCACGGGATCGCCGGTGCGCCGTGTTCTTGGCTGTCCGGCTTTCGGTGGGAGCGATACGGGCCCTCCGCGTGGCATTACCTACGACTTTCATGTCCGTACCGGAGCCCTTTTCCTAATGACGAGCCCCACCGACTCCTCCCTCAGCACCACCCCGCAGGTCGCGGTCAACGACATCGGCGACGCGGACGCGTTCCTCGCCGCGATCGACGAGACCATCAAGTACTTCAACGATGGCGACATCGTCGAGGGCGTCATCGTGAAGGTCGACCGTGACGAGGTCCTCCTCGACATCGGTTACAAGACCGAGGGCGTCATCCCGTCCCGCGAGCTCTCGATCAAGCACGACGTTGACCCGCACGAGGTCGTCGCCGTCGGTGACAACATCGAGGCCCTGGTTCTCCAGAAGGAGGACAAGGAGGGTCGTCTCATCCTGTCCAAGAAGCGCGCTCAGTACGAGCGTGCCTGGGGCACGATCGAGAAGATCAAGGAAGAGGACGGCATCGTCACCGGTACCGTCATCGAGGTCGTCAAGGGTGGTCTCATCCTCGACATCGGCCTCCGCGGCTTCCTCCCGGCCTCGCTCGTCGAGATGCGTCGCGTCCGCGACCTCCAGCCCTACGTGGGCAAGGAGCTCGAGGCCAAGATCATCGAGCTGGACAAGAACCGCAACAACGTGGTCCTGTCCCGCCGTGCCTGGCTGGAGCAGACCCAGAGCGAGGTCCGCCAGACCTTCCTCACCACCCTGCAGAAGGGCCAGGTGCGCTCCGGCGTCGTCTCCTCGATCGTCAACTTCGGTGCCTTCGTGGACCTGGGTGGCGTCGACGGCCTGGTGCACGTCTCCGAGCTGTCCTGGAAGCACATCGACCACCCGTCCGAGGTCGTCGAGGTCGGCCAGGAGGTCACCGTCGAGGTTCTCGACGTTGACATGGACCGCGAGCGCGTCTCCCTGTCGCTGAAGGCGACCCAGGAGGACCCGTGGCAGCAGTTCGCCCGTACCCACCAGATCGGCCAGGTCGTTCCGGGTAAGGTCACCAAGCTGGTTCCGTTCGGTGCGTTCGTCCGCGTGGACGAGGGCATCGAGGGCCTGGTCCACATCTCCGAGCTGGCCGAGCGCCACGTCGAGATCCCGGAGCAGGTCGTCCAGGTCGGCGACGAGATCTTCGTCAAGGTCATCGACATCGACCTGGAGCGTCGTCGCATCAGCCTGTCGCTGAAGCAGGCCAACGAGGCCCTGGGTGCCAACCCGGCCGAGGTCGAGTTCGACCCGACCCTGTACGGCATGGCCGCCTCGTACGACGACCAGGGCAACTACATCTACCCGGAGGGCTTCGACCCCGAGGCGAACGACTGGCTGCCCGGCTTCGAGAAGCAGCGTGAGGAGTGGGAGCGCCAGTACGCCGAGGCGCAGGCCCGCTTCGAGCAGCACCAGGCCCAGGTCATCAAGAGCCGCGAGGCCGACGCCGAGGCCGCTGCCGAGGGTGGCGACGCCGTCGCCGCTGCCGCCGGTGGCTCGTACTCGTCCAGCAGCGACGAGGGCTCGGGCGCCCTGGCCTCCGACGAGGCCCTGGCCGCCCTGCGCGAGAAGCTGGCCGGCGGCCAGAGCTGAGGCTCTCGCCCCCCGCTAGCTGACAGCTAGGGAACGGGCCCCATCCGGATTCGTCCGGGTGGGGCCCGTTTCGCGTTCTCGGACGCGGGAGGCTTCGTTTTCCGGTTTGACTTATGTGTGGTTTATGTGTAGGGAAATGTGAGATGAGGCTCATCGCCCTGCTATAGGCCGGAGTTCGGGTTGCACCTACATTGAGTGGAACTGCCCGAAAGGCTCCTCCATGCGCAACCCCTCCACCGCCGCCCCCACCGCTGTGGTCGGCGGCCGGCTCGCCGCCATCGGCCGGTTCTGCTTCCGCCACCGCCGCTGGGTGCTCGGCTTCTGGGCCGCCGTCCTGGTCGTCGGAGTGCTGATCGGCGGCCGGGTCTTCGAGGGGTCGGTGGCCGGGGCCTCCTCCGCCACCGCGGAGGCCGACCGTGGCAGCGCGGTGGTCGCCGCGGCCGATCCGGTCAAGGGCACGGTGACCGCGGTGGTGGACGGCAAGCCGGTGGACGACCCGGCCGTGCGTGCCGCCGTCCAGGGGGCCGGCGCCGGGATCGCCGCCCTGCCCGGGGTCTCCGGCGTCCAGGACGCGTACGGCCCGGGCCCCGCTCCGGCCGCGCTGCGGGCCACCGACGGGACGGCGAGCCTGGTCACCGTACGGATGGCCGCCGGTGCGACCTCCGCCCAGGCCGACGCGGTCACCCACCGGCTCGCCGCGCTGGACGGCGCGGGCGGGGCGCACGTGACCGTCGGCGGGGACCTGGTGCTCCAGCAGGAGGTCAAGAAGCAGACCGAGCAGGACACCCGCTTCGGCGAGATGGTGACGCTGCCGCTCACCCTGGTCGTGATGGTGCTGGTGTTCGGCGGCCTGGCCGCCGCCTCCCTGCCGGTGATCGGCGCCGTCGCCTCGGTGGGCGGGGCGCTGCTGGCCATGTTCGGATTCAGCCGGATCATGGACATCGACACCAGCGTGCTGCCGATCGCCACCGTGCTGGGGCTCGGGCTGTCGATCGACTACGCGCTGCTGATGGTGAACCGTTTCCGCGAGGAACGGGGCCACGGCGCGGGCATCGCCGCCGCCGTCGAGCGCACCGCCGCGACCGCCGGGCGCACCGTCGCCTTTTCCGGGCTGACCGTGGCCGTCGCACTGTCCGGACTGTTCGTCTTCACCAGCCCGGTGCTGGGCGCCGTCGCCGCCGCCGGGGTGAGCGTGGTGGTGATCGCGGTCGCCGCGGCGCTGACCCTGATCCCCGCGCTGCTCGGCTTCGCGGGCTCGCGGATCAGGACGCCGACCGCGCCCGTCCCGGACGAGGGCTTCTTCAGCCGGACCGTCCGCCGGGTCCGCAAGCGGGCGGTGGTGGTCACGCTCGCCTCGGTGGCGTTGCTGATGGCGGCCGGGGCCCCCTTCCTGCACGCCGAGATGCGCAGCTCCGGTGCCGCCGTGCTGCCCACCTCCTCGGCCGGGCGGCAGGTCGCCGAGACCGTCGACCACCGCTTCCCGCAGGTCGCGGCCGCGCCGATCACCGTGGTGGTCGAGGGCGGGGAGCGGGTGGCGCAGGCGTACGCGGACGACGTGGTCGCCAAGCTGCCCGGGGTGAGCGGGGTGCGGGCGGTGACGCCGGTCGGCGACGAGGTGTCGACGGTGGACGTGCTGGTGCACGGGGACCCGCAGGGAGGCGCGGCCAAGCAGGTGGTGGACGAGCTGCGGGCCGACCGGGGCGGGCTGAGGACGTACGTCACCGGCGGCGCGGCCTCGGTGGCGGACTTCAAGGACGAGCTGCTGTCGCGCGGGCCGTGGGCGCTCGGCCTGGTCGCGGCCGGGACGCTGCTGCTGCTGTTCCTGATGACCGGCTCGGTGGTGATGCCGGTCAAGGCGCTGCTGATGAACCTGCTGTCGCTGGGGGCCTCGCTCGGTGCGCTGACCCTGGTGTTCCAGGACGGGTGGCTCAGCGGGCTGCTCGGTTTCAGTCCGACCGGGGGTCTGGAGACCTTCATCCCGGTGCTGGTCTTCGCCTTCGCCTTCGGACTGTCGATGGACTACGAGGTGTTCCTGCTCTCCCGGATCAAGGAGCTGACCGAGCGCGGGCACGGCTGCGTACGGGCGGTGGAGCTGGGCGTCCAGCGCAGCGGTCGGATCATCACCTCGGCGGCGCTGCTGATGGTGATCGTCTTCGCCGGCTTCGCGCTCGGGGACATGCTCATGGTCAAGCAGATGGGCATCGCGTTGGCGGTGGCCGTCGCGGTGGACGCCACCCTGGTGCGCTGCCTGCTGGTGCCCGCCGCGATGAGCCTGTTCGGCGAGTTCAACTGGTGGGCGCCCGCTCCGCTGCGGCGGCTGCACCGGCGGTTCGGGCTGAGCGAGCACGTCGAGCTGCCGGAGATCGGGCAGCCGGCGATCCCGGCGCAGACGCAGGGGCAGGGTTCGGAGCTGGTGGGGTCGGGCCAGGCGCCGTGACGGCTCCGGTGGGTCAGCTGAGGCGCTGGAGCAGTTCGACGCTCGCGCGCAGCTGGGCCCGTTCCCCGGCGCTGAGCCGGGTCTCGATGGCGGTGGCGATGTGGTGCTCGCGGCGTGCGCGCTGGTCGAGCAGGGCGGCGCGGCCGGCCTCGGTGGGGGCGATCAGCTGCTTGCGGCCGTCGGTGGGGTGGGGCTGCTGGGCGACCAGGCCCGCTTCGGTCATCAGCGCGACGGTGCGGGCCATCGACTGGTGGCGCACGCGTCGGCGGTCGGCGAGTTCGGCGACGGTGTAGGAGCGTTCGTCGCGGACCAGCAGCCCGAGCACGGCGGCCTGGTTCGGTGGCAGGTCGTCGTTGTCGCGCAGGGTTCGGACCAGGCTGCCGAGGGCGGTGCGCAGGTCGGCGGCGAGGTCCAGGGTGTCCGGGTGCGGGGCGTCGCTGGTCATGGGAGAAGTCTATCCGGAAGATGTGCAGCAAGACTGTACAGCCATGCTGTATGGTTTTGCGCATGCGAATCACGAAGTTCGGACACGCCTGCGTACGCATCCAGCACGACGACACCACCCTGATCGTCGACCCCGGGGCCTTCACCGACCCCGCCGCACTGGCAGGGGCGGACGCCGTCCTGATCACCCACGAGCACATGGACCACTTCGAAGAGTCCCGGCTGCGCGCCGCGCTGGAGGCCGACCCGGCCCTGCGGGTGTGGACCAACGGCGCCGTCGCCGCCCAGCTGGAGGGCCTCGGGCAGCGGGTCACCGTGGTCGGCGAGGGCGACGCCTTCGAGATCGGCGGCGTCGGCGTCTCGGTGCACGGCGAGTGGCACGCGGTGATCCACCCGGACGTCCCGCGGGTGAGGAACATCGGCTTCCTCTTCGACGGCCGGCTGTTCCACCCCGGCGACGCCTTCACCGTGCCGCCGCACGCCGTGGAGACCCTGCTGCTGCCGCTGGCGGCGCCGTGGAGCAAGGCCTCCGAAGTGATCGACTACGTCCGGGAGTCGGGCCCCCGCCGGGCCGTCCCGGTGCACGAGGCGACGCTCAGCCCGATCGGGCAGATGGTGGCCACCCGGCTGCTCGGGCCGGACGGCCCGGGCGTGGGCGGCGCGGAGCTGGTGGTGCTCGGGGAGAGCGAGAGCCTGGAGCTGGGCTGACGGTCCAGGTGCCGCGCCGGTAGCCTGACGCCATGCTGAAGATCGGACTGACGGGTGGCATCGGCGCGGGCAAGAGCGAGGTGTCCCGGCTGTTCGCCGCGCACGGCGCGGTGATCGTGGACTCCGACCTGATCGCCCGCGAGGTGGTAGCCCCCGGGACGGACGGCCTGGCGGCCGTGGTCGCCGAGTTCGGCCCGCAGGTGCTGCGGGAGGACGGCACGCTGGACCGCCCGGCCCTCGGCGCGATCGTGTTCGCCGACCCCGAGAGGCTCCGGGCGCTGAACGCGATCGTCCACCCGCTGGTGCGGGCCCGCTCCGCCGCACTGGAGGCGGCCGCCGCCCCGGACGCGGTCGTGGTGCACGACGTGCCGCTGCTCGCCGAGAACGGGCTGGCCCCGCTGTTCGACCTGGTCGTGGTGGTCGACGCCGACGACGAGGTGCGGGTGGAACGGCTGGTGCGGCTGCGCGGGATGGCCGTCGAGGAGGCCCGGGCCCGGATGGCCGCGCAGGCCTCGCGGGCGGACCGGCTGGCGATCGCCGACCTGGTGATCGACAACGGTGGGTCGCTGGAGGAGCTGGTGGTGCGGGTCGACGAGGTGTGGGCGGAGCTGGCGGAGCGTGCCGCCGCGTAGGGCGTGCCGCGCGGGCCCTGTGCTCAGGCCACCGTGAGCGGCGGCCGGGCTCGGACGGCGAAGCCGCCCTCGTGCGTCGGGCCGGCGTGCAGGGTGCCGCCGAGGTCGTCGGCGCGGGTGCGCATGCCGTCCAGGCCGTGACCGCCCGAGGGAAGCGGGCCGGGGGCGGTGACCGCCGCTCCGGTGGGTTCGACCGGCCCGGTGGGTTCGACCGCCGAAGACCAGCGGGTCCTCGACCAGACTGGCCAGCGCGGAGGGGTGCTGACGTCCCCGAGGTCGAGGGGGACGAACAGCCACACCTCGGACAGCACCGCCAGGACGTACAGCTGCGGGGTGGCGCCGCGCCGCGCGGTCAGCCCGTAGAGCGCCACGGCGAGCGGGAGTTGGCCGCTCAGCAGGGTGGCGGCGGCGGTCGCCGCGGGCCACCGGCGGCGGAAGGCGAGGGCGACGGCACCGAAGGCCATCAGGGCCGCGTTGGCCGGGGGGAGTCCGTCGGCCCGAACTCCGGGTCCTGCGCGGCGAGCGGGACGAGCACCAGCAGCACGACGGCCGTCGGCGCGAGGGCCCGGACCGGGCGGGGCAGGCGCAGCAGGGGGCCGGGCAGCGGTGGCGCGAGGATGTCGTCGGCCCGGCTGGTCGGTGGGCTGGCGCATGAGGGGCATGCTTCCACACGGGGGGCGTCCGGGATGATCTTCCGACCGGGGTGGCCGGTATCGAGTGGCCGGCATCACCGGTACCGGGTGGTGGGGGCGGGACTTGGACGCTGCTCCGAGGGGAATGGAGCATGGAGTGATGAATGATCGTTTTTCTCGGCAACCGATGGCCGTCGAGCGGCTGGAGGAGTACTCCCGTGCCGATCAGGAGGAGATCCTCGGCCCGGGCGAGGACCCGTACGGTGTCGCCTACACCGGCTTGACCTTCCGGCCCAAGGAGATCCACTTCGGCATCCGCGCCGCCGACGGCCGGCTGGTGGCCCACACCGGGCTGCTCCCCGTCCCGCTCACCGTCGGCGGCACCGACCTGGAGGCGGTCGGCGTCGGCGGGGTGTGCGTCGCCGCCGAGCGGCGGGGCGAGGGTCTGGCGCACGCCGTGGTCGGAACCGCCGTGGACCACGGGCGCGCGCTCGGCTTCCGGTACGCGCTGCTGTTCTGCCGCCCGCCGCTGGCGGTGTTCTACCGGGGGCTCGGCTTCCGTGAGGTGGCCGAGGAGGTGACGGTCGAACAGCCGGAGGGGCGGCTCGCGATGATGCCGCTGTGCACCATGTGGCGGCCGCTGGCGGCGGACGCCGGCTGGCCGGAGGGGCCGGTGCGGTTGCGCTCGCTGCCGATGTGAGCCGCTGACCGGCCCGTCGGACTCAGACGGGCGTCGCCTCGCCGAGCGCCGCGTGGGCGACGGCGGCCTCGGCGAGGGCGCGGATCATCGGGTGGGCCCGGGTGCCGTCGCCGGACAGCTCGGGCTGGAACAGCGAGGCGAGGAAGAACGGGTGCCCGGGCAGCTCCAGGATCCGGATCTGGCCGGTCTCGTTCGCCCCGCTGAAGCGCAGCCCGTGGGCGCGCAACCGGTCCAGGTAGTCGGCGTTGAGGCCGTAGGAGCAGTGGTAGCGCTCCATGGTGTCGGTGGAGCCGAGGGCGCGCTCGGCCAGGGTGCCGGGGGTGACCACGACGGTGCCCTCGTGGCCGACCAGGGAGCAGACGAGCGGAACGATCACCTGCTGGTCGCGGTCGGGGTCCTGCTCGCCGTGGACGGCCTCGCCGAGGTCGCAGACGTTGCGGGCGTACTCCAGCACCGCGTGCTGGAACCCGGCGCAGGTGCCGAGGAAGGGGATGCCGCCCTCGCGGGCGGTCCGGATCGCGGCGAGGGCGCCCGCCTCGCTGCGGTACGGGCTGCCGGGCAGCAGCCAGATCGCGTCGAAGCCGTCGAGCGCGCCGGGCGCCCCGGCGTCCTCGGTGGGGATCCAGTAGGCGTCCAGGACGAGCTGGTCACGGTCGGCGAGGGCGTCGAGCAGGCCGGGGATGCGGGCGTGCGAGCGGACGGCGGGGGAGCGGTCGCCGACCAGGGCGATCCTCGGGGTCAGGTACGTCATGCGGCTATCCTGACCCCGCACCCGAGATCAGCGCCAACGATGATTTCTTACCTATCGATCAGATCGGTTGATGACCGCCGTGGATCCGCAGCAGTTGCGCACCTTCGCCACCGTCGTCGAGCTCGCCTCCTTCTCCGAGGCGGCCCGGGAGCTCGGCTACACCCAGTCCGCGGTGTCCCAGCAGATCGCCGCGCTGGAGGCCGACCTCGGCACCGCCCTGCTGGTGCGCCGGCCGGTCGGCCCGACCGTGGCCGGGCGGCGGCTGCTGGAGCACGCCCTTCCGCTGCTGGTCCGGCTGGAGGCGGCGCGCGCCGACGTCACGCGCCTGGCCGGTGCTCCGAGTGCCCGACTGGTGCTCGGCGCCACCCCGTTGGCGGTCGGGGCGGCGCTGGGGCGCGCGCTCGGCGAGGTGCGCCGGGCGTACCCGCAGGTGGAGCCGGTGGTCCGGGTGCTCGCCCAGGACGTGCTGGCGGCCCGGGTCGCCACCGGCGAGGTCGACCTCGCGCTGATCGACGGCCTGGCCGCGCCCAGCGACCCGCTGCCGCTGCCCGAGGTCGGCCCGCTGGCCACCGTCGCGGTGGACGAGCAGCCCGTCGCCGTCGCCCTGCCCGCCGGGCACCCGCTGGCGGGACGCGCCGGGCTCGTCCTCGCCGATCTGTCGGCCGCGCGCTGGCTGGACGCCCCCGACCTCGCCCCGACCGCGGCCCGGCTGCGCGCCGCCGCCGGCACCGACGGCTTCCGGGCCGCCACCCGCTACCGGGGCACCGATCTGCACGGGCTGCTCGCGCTGGTCGCCACCGGGCACGGGCTCACCCTGCTGCCCGAGCCGGTGGTGCTCCGGGCGCCCGGCGTCGACCACGCGCCGATCGCCGCGCCCCGGCTGGTGCACCGCACCGAACTCGTCCACGGCAGCCTGCCGGAGGGGCCGGCGGCGCTGCTGGCTCGGCTGCTGGTCGACTGACGCGCGCGGGTGGATGTGCAGGGGTGGTCACCACCCGTTCACGTCCCGGGGCTGACGGTGGTCGGGTGAACGGTGCTGTCATGGGCACAATCGCCCGGCGATCGGTCGGGCCGGTCCTGGAGAGCGCCCCATGATGCTCCGTCAGCGTCTCACCGTCGTCGCCGCGGCGGCCGCCCTCACCGCCGCCGGGCTCGCCACCGGCACCGCGCAGGCCGCCGCGCCGGCCCAGCACAAGCCGGTCAAGTCCGCTACGCTCGCGACGAGTTGCTCGCAGGCGTACCTGCCGCTGCCCGACCCGTCCTGCACCCCCGGCGCGTACAACCCGGACGTCACCCAGGCCACCATCGGCCAGACCATCTGCGTCTCCGGCTGGACTGCCACCGTGCGCCCGTCGACGAGCTACACCAACGCCCTGAAGGCCCAGCAGATCGTCCAGTACGGCTACTCGGACACCAGCCTGTCGGACTACGAGGAGGACCACTTCGTCCCGCTGGAGCTCGGCGGCGCGCCGCGCGACCCGCGCAACCTGTGGCCCGAGCCGCGCTACGGCAACGAGCCCGCGCAGAGCAAGGACTCGGTCGAGACCAGACTGAAGAACGCGGTGTGCGCCCACAAGGTGACCCTGGACGCCGCCCGGAGCGCGATAGCGAGCGACTGGACCACGGCGCTCAGCCGCCTCGGGCTCTGAGCCGGCGGGCGGAGTGATGCCGCCCGGCCCGTCCGGTCCCCTGTGCCGGACGGGCCGGGCGGCCGTCTGTGTGGGTGGTGCGGGGCTGCTGGGGTCAGCGGCCCGTCGTGCGGATCCCGTCAGTAGCAGCCGGGAAGGGCCTCGCAGAGCGCGGACGTCATGCCGGTGCCGACGTACTTGTCGTCGGGTGCCTTCCAGGCGTCCTTGGGCTGGGCGCCGCCCTTGGCGGTGGCCCAGACGGACAGCTCGCTGACCGTCCCGCCCGCGTTGACCACGTACTCGTGCAGGGTGGTGGTGGAGCCGTCGGCCTGCGGGACCGTCACGGTGGCGGCGAAGTACGGTGCGTCGGCCGCGTTGCCGACCTTCACGGTGGCGCCCGGTGCGGACTTGGCGCAGTCCTTGACGGCCGCGGTGAGGGCGTCCTTGATGGCGCCGACGCTCTGGCCGTTGCCGCTGCTGTGGGTCGGGTCGCCCCAGAAGAAGAGCGTCTGCTGGGCCGTCCAGCGGTCGCCGCCGAAGCCCACCGAGGCCTTGGCCTTGGCGGTGCCCTCGGTGAACAGGTACTCCTCGTCCTTGGGGAGCGGCGAGTGGCACAGCTCCATGCCCTTGAAGCCGACCGCTCCGGTGACCGGCTTGGCGTTGGCGGCCAGCGGGGCGAAGTGGTAGGTCTCGTCCATCGGAATGCTCTTGGTGTCCATCCAGGCCTTGGCCGGGATGCCGCCCTTGGCGTCGGGCTTCGACGTGCTCCCCCCGGTGGCGGGCGCTCCGGTGGGCGCCGCGGTGCCGGTCGGTGCGGGGGCGGCGGTCTTGCCGCCGTCCTGGCCGCTGTCGTCCGGGCCGCAGGCGCTCAGGGCGCCCGCGCAGAGCAGGGCGGCGGCGGTGGCGGTGACCAGTCGGGTGCTGCTGCGCAACTGACGATTCCTCGCGTGTCCGGTGTCGTGGTTCCGGGTGGAGACCGGGGACGGCGACGCGCCGGCCGCCCGTCCCCGCCGCCCGGCCGACCCGTGGCTGCGGGCACTCGACATGGCTGTTCCTCCCCCGGTTCGTGCTGCCGTCAGGCCCCCTGGCTCCGCAGCTCACCGCAGGTCTGAGGATCGGTCAGAGCGGGTGCTGCGTTGACGGCGGACGAAACTTATGCCACGGGGGCGCCGGGAGCAAAGCGGGATTCCCGCCGGGGGTTGGGGGAGTGCGGCAGTTGCAGCGGGCTGGTGGGGAACATGTGTGCGGCCGCGGCGGAAGCGATGGGCGGAGCGCGGCCGCGGCCGGCGGATCCGGCCGCCCCCGGGCCCGGCGGATCCCTTGCCGGGCGCACGGTCCGGCGGTGGATCGTACCCGTCCGGAGCGCCACCCGCCCGGCCCGCCGACCCGGCCGACACCAAGGCTTCCTCCCGGCCGCGGGCGGGTGTGATCCCCCCCACGGTCCGTGTCGAGGCGTCCGCTCAGACGGCGGTTCGGGTGCGGCCGGTACGGAATCCGGACGGAATCCGGACCGGGCCGTGACGACCGGACGGGTGTGTCGTCCGATGTGGCAGCGGCCCCGGTGTCACGGCTGGGGGTGGGTGCCCGGGACGCCGAGTTGGGCGGCGAGCCAGGGGAGGGCCTGGGTGAAGGTGGCGGCGCCGGTCTGCCAGGTGTGCTTGCCGGAGCCGACGGTGGAGGTGGTGCGGATGCCGTCCCGCTTGGCGGCCGCCTCCAGGGCCTTGGCGGCCTCGATCTGGCCGTGCTCCTCGTCGCCCTGGCCGAAGTAGCCGGAGACACCCTGGTACTTGGGGTGGTGGGCGAGCACGGTCAGCGGGTCGTGGGCGGCCCAGGCCGCGGCGTCGCCGCCGTACAGCTCCTGGATGGTGCGGTCCTTGTCGCCGATGTACGGGCCCTTGTCGCCGGAGAAGTCGCCGAAGTGGGTGAAGCGGTCGGGGTGTTCGACGACGAGGTCGACGGCGCAGGTGCCGCCCATCGACCAGCCGGCCACACCCCACTTGTGCGGGTCGGTGGCGGCGTTGAAGGTCTTCTGGATGTACGGCGGGACGTCCTTGAGCAGGTGGCTCTCGGAGTTGCCGTGCGGCCCGTCCACGCACTCGGTGTCCACCCGGAAGCCGCCGGTCGCGTCGACGAAGACCAGGATCGGGGCGAAGCCGTTGTGCTTGGCGGCGAACTCGTCGGCGGTCCGCACCGCGTTGCCGGAGCGGATCCAGTTGTCGGGCGCCGCGAACTCGCCGCCGATCATCTCCAGCACCGGCAGCTTGGGCCGGCTCTGGCTGCGGAACCAGGCGGGCGGCAGGTAGACCAGCTCCTGGCGGTGGGCGAAGCCGCTCGCGGTGTCCGGGATGTCGACCTGCACGATGCGGCCGGTCCTGGTCTTGCCGTGGATCGAGCCGAGTTCGGCCAGGGTGATCTGGTCCGGCAGCGGCTGGCCGCTGAGTTCGCCGATCGCGTCGTCGATCGTCGGGTAGTAGCCGGTGGCGATGTTCACGCTGTTCGCGGCGCAGAACAGCGCCAGCAGCACGGCCGGTGCCACCAGCGCCCGCCGCCACCACTTCGCGCCGCGCCAGCCGAATCCCAGCACCGAGAGCGCCGCGATCGCCACGCAGCTCCACAGCCACACCCCGAACGGGATCGGGTCGGTGATCCCGCCCACGGTGAGCACGCCGAGGGCGAGGACCGCGGTGATCGCCAGCGCCGTCCCGAGCGCGATCGGCCCCCACTTGCGCTGCCAGTTCCGGTCCCGCCGACCCGCCGCCGCCACGAACAGGGCGAGGGCGGCGGCCTGGACCGTCCAGGGGAACCAGCCGTCGAGCAGGGAGACGTTCATGCGCGGAGGCTAGGCGCGGCGGATGAGAAGGGGGTGAGAAGGCTGACCGCCCGCTGACCGGCTGCTGGGAGCCGGCTGGGAGGGATCCCGGGGGCGCGGTTCAGGCGGAGTAGCGGTCGTGCGGGGTCCCGCGCTCCCAGACGGCCTGGAAGACGGTGGAGACCGCCCTCACCACGGCGGCCTCCCCGGCGACGCCGTAGACGTCACGCATCTCCAGGTGGACGGCCGTTCGCCGGGCGCCCCTCAGGAGGGCGGAGAAGTCCGGCACGTTCTGCGTCATCGCACACCTCTCACGGGGTGGTGGGCTCGGGATCGTTGCGGCGGACGGAGGCGAGCAGGGCGGCGCGGTCCCGCCACCAGGGCAGGAGCTGCACGACGCCGAACGTCGCCTCCAGGACGAAGAAGAACCACAGCACCCGGGTGGCGCCGTGGGCCAGCGCGTACGTCTGCCACGAGGCGAACAGCGTACGCGCGATTCCGTCCAACAGGCCGTGCAGCGGCAGAGGTCGGATGATCCGGAGGAGCGCCCAGACGATCACGACCGAGCCCATCAGGTTCGCGTACAGGGTCTGGAACGGGTTCAGGGCGGGGAGGGTGCCCAGCCCGAACCGGGTACTGAGGGAGGACAGCGCGCCGTGCAGCAGCGCGTACGTCCACGGGGTCGCGAATCCCGCCGTGACGACGAGGTCGTACCAGGCGCTGGAACGTACGAGACGGATGTAGGCGGCCGTGCGGGGCGGGGTGAGCGGGTCGGGTTGGCGGGTCATGAGGGAGGCTCCTGCCGGTTTCTGGTGGACGACGGCCTCACGGTAGACAGTGGAGTACTGTCCAAGGTCAAGCCACGGCTCGGCGGGGAGCGGGGACGGCGGATCGTTCGGCGGAGGATCATGAGGATCGGGGAGCTGGCCGCGCAGGCGGGCGTCAGCAGGGACACCGTTCGGTTCTACGAGAGGATCGGGCTGCTCGAAGGGCGTCGGCAGGCCAACGGCTACCGCGACTTCCCGCCGGAGACGGTGACCTGGCTGCACTACGTCCGCACCGCGCAGACGCTCGGCTTCACGCTCGCCGAGATCGCCCAGCACGGTGCGCAGCTGCGTGACGCTCCGGACAGCGCGGAGGCGCTGTCCGCGCTGCTCCGGGACAAGATCCGGATCATCGACGACCGGATGGCCGAGCTGGCCTCGCTGCGGGCGGACCTGGACGCGCGCGTGGGCACCGGGTGCCCGCTGCGCGGCTGAGCCGGTCGGGTCAGTGGGTGGGGATCCCGGGCGCGGTCCAGCTGGCCAGCACCCGGAGGGACTGGGCGGTTTCGGAGCCCGGCTCGACGTTGTAGACGCACAGCGTCTGCTCCGCGTCGCCGGGGACCTGAAAGGACTCGTAGGAGAAGTGCAGGTCCCCGACGAGCGGGTGGTGGTAGTGCTTGGCGCCGTGGGTGCGGCGCAGCACCCGGTGGTCGTTCCACCATCCGGTGAACTCCGGTGACTTCAGGGTGAGTTCGCCGACGAGGTCGGCGAGCCGGCGGTCGTCCGGGTAGCGCCCCGCTTCGAGTCGGAGCATGGCCACGGTTTCGGCGGCGATCCGCGCCCAGTCGCCCACCCGCTCGCGGGCCCGGGGGTCGAGGAGGTAGTAGCGGGCCAGGTTGCGGTGGGTGGCGGGCAGGGCGTCGAAGTCCGTGAGGACCTCCCGGGCGAGCCGGTTGGAGGCCAGTACGTCGGTGCGGCGGCCCAGGATGAACGCCGGCACGTGGTCGAGGGTTTCGAGCATCAGGTGCAGGCCGGGCCGGACCCGCTGGGCCTTGGTGGCGGGGGCGGCGCGGCGAAGGCCCTGGGTGCCGGAGTGCAGGAGGTCGGTGAGGTGTTCGCGTTCGGTGTCGTCCAGGCGTAGCGCGCGGGTGATCGCGTCGACGACCTCGGCGGAGGGGTTGAGGGCGCGGCCCTGCTCCAGGCGCGTGTAGTACTCGGTGCTGACACCGGCCAGGCGGGCCACCTCGTCCCTGCGCAGGCCGGGTACGCGGCGGACGCGCCCGTCGGCGGGCAGCCCGGCCTCCTCGGGGGTGACGCGTGCGCGGCGGGAGCGCAGGAAGCCGGCGATCTCCTTGGTGCGGTCCATGGGTCCATTGTCGGTGTGGTGGGTGGGGGTGTGGGCGCTCCTGGGTGGCCCTGGTGGTACCTGCCTGGGCAGGGCCAGTTATGGCGGTCCAGGGGGATGGTCCGGGGGTTGTACTGGATCTGCGGCCGACGGGGATCGGCCGAAAGCCCCCTGGAAGGGAAGTGCCATGCTTACGAACACTCTGTCCCGGCCGCTGACCGGCCGTGTCGCCGTCGTCACCGGGGCCTCCAGCGGTATCGGCGAGGCGTCCGCCGAGAAGCTGGCGTCGCTGGGTGCCCGCGTCGTCGTCCTGGCGCGGCGGGCGGACCGGTTGGCGGAGCTGGTCGGGCGGATCGAGGAGAACGGCGGCGCTGCTTCGGCGATCGCCGTCGATGTCACCGATGCGGCGGCCGTGCAGGCGGCCGCCGAGCGGGTGGAGGCCGAGTTCGGCGGGGCCGACCTGCTGCTGAACAACGCCGGTGTGATGCTGCCCGCTCCGATCGAGGAACTGGCGACGGGGCAGTGGAAGCAGCAGATCGACCTGAACATCACCGGGCTGATGAACGCGATCGGCGCCTTCACCCCGCAGCTGGTGAAGGCTGCGGCGGAGCGCGGGGTGGCGGACCTGATCAACACCTCGTCCATTGCGGCGCAGAACATCTTCCCGAACTTCGCGGTGTACTCGGGGACCAAGGCGTACGTCAGCCACCTGTCGCGCCACCTGCGGGCGGAGCTGGGGGCGAAGAAGGTGCGGGTGTCGGCGGTGGAACCGGGGATCGTCGGCACCGAGTTGCAGAGCCACGTGACGGATCAGGGCGCGCTGGAGTGGCTGGAGGGGTCGAAGGAGACCGTCGAGTGGCTGACGGCGGAGGACGTCGCGGAGATGGTCGGTGTGATCGCGACGCTTCCGGCCCGGGTGAACCTGCAGCAGGTCACCATCATGCCGACGGGGCAGGCCAGTTGAGCGGTGGCGCTGCGGACGTGTCACGGGCGGTGCTGACGAGGCGGCGCAGGGCGGCCTGAGCGGGCGGCCCCCAGGTGGCCTTGCCGCCGGGGCGGTGGTGGCGGCCGGCCTCGCCGACGAAGAGGCCGCCGAGGGCCCGGATGAGGGCCCAGCCCCGGGCGCGGCGCACGGCGGCGGGGTCGGCGGCCGGTTCGTAGGCCTGGTGGAAGAGCTCGGCGGCGCCGTCCGGCAGCAGCGACCAGGCGGCGGCGAGGTCGCAGGCGGGGTCGCCCGCGCAGAGTGCGCCGAAGTCGATCACGCCGCAGAGGGCGCCGTCGGCGGTGAGGACGTTGGCGGGGTGGAGGTCGCCGTGGATCCAGAGGGCCGGGCCGGTCCAGGGCGGGGCGGTGACGGCGTCCTCCCAGAGGGTGCGGACGGCGTCCGGGTCGGGGATCAGGCCCAGATCGGTGGCGGTGGCGAGGCCCTTTGTGAACTGCTCGGCGTGCAGGGCCAGTGGGCCACCGCGGTCGTCGCGCCCGGTGGGGGCCGACGCGGGGGCAGGCCGGTGGAGGGCGGTCAGGAAGGCGGCCAGGCTGCGGGCGGAGGGCGCGGCGCGGGTGACGGGGGCCAGGTCGGCGGGGGTGCCGGGGACCCAGGTGGTGACCAGCCAGGGGTGGGGGAAGCGCTCGGAGGGCTCGCCGAGGCGCTGCGGAACCGGGATCGCGAGGGACAGACCGGCCGGGAGGGGTCGGCAGCCAGGTGTGCTCCTTGCGCAGCATGTCACCTGCCGACTCCGTCGCCCAGGGCACCCGGATGGCGAGGTCGTCCCCGAGTTGCCACATCTGGTTGTCCCAGCCACGCGCACCGAGGCGGAGGGGGAGGTGGGCGAGGTCGGGATGCTGGTCGAGGAGGAGGTGGCGGATGAGTTCGGCGGTGATCTCGTTCGGCGTGTGGGGCACGGGGGAACGGTAGTTGAGGCCGACGGCCGGGCGTACGGAAACGGGCGGCCCCGCGCGGTGCGCGGGGGCGCCCCGGGGGTTTGTGCGGGGGGGGGGGGGGATAAGGCGGCCCCGCGGGCGCGCGCCAAAAGCCCCCCCGCCGCCGGGGAGG